>JBMZAL010000381.1:0-500 GCA_049611325.1 Flavobacteriales bacterium | reverse complement strand
GTCGACACCATGCGCTTTGACGTGGAGGCGGGCTTGCCTGGCACCATCACCTGTGCCAACCCCGCATTGGAACTGCTCGGAGCCACCGTCAACGACCCTGCTGCAGCCATTGCGTGGACGACCGAAGATGGCGCCTTTGAGGGGCCCACCGACGTCGCCACGGCGTATGCCACAGCCGGAGGCACCTACGTGATGACTGTGACCAACCTGAACAACGGCTGCACCTCATCTGATGAGGTGGTGATGATGGAGGACATCGAGGTTCCCGAAGTCACACTTGGCTACCTCGACGGCACGCTCGATTGCGTGGTGCGTGAAGTCACCATGAATGGAACCGACATCTTCCCTCAGGAATACACCCCCATGGTGTCATGGATGTCTGCAGAGACCGGTGAAGTCGTCTCCAGTGATGTGGATCCCGTGTTCACCACGGCCGGAGTGTACACCATGGTGGTCGAATTCCTGGAAAACGGCTGCACCACAAGCGTCAAACAGGCGGC
>JBMZAL010000380.1:0-504 GCA_049611325.1 Flavobacteriales bacterium | reverse complement strand
GCTCCTGGTACACGCGCTTGGTGATGGACAATTTGTCCATCCCATATTGCTCCACAAAGTCCTCGTGAATCGCCTTGGGCAACTTGTGGTACAGGAACGACGACAAGAGCCGCTTGCCAAACCATGAGCCGCTCCCCTCGTCCCCTAAAATGTAGGCCAAGGCAGGCACCTCTTCAGTGACGGTCGTTCCATCGAACATGCAGCTGTTGCTGCCGGTCCCAAGAATGCATGTCACCGCAGGCTCGCCGGTGTAGGTGCTGTAGGCCGCACCGTCCAAGTCATGGCCCACATGAACCTTGGCGTTGGCAAAGACGCGGCGCAGCCCCTCGGCAATCACCTCACAGAGCTCGGGCGAGCTTGACCCTGCACCATAGAAGTACACGCGATCCACGCTGCCAGCCACATCCATGGCCTGGGAGTTGGCATTCATTTCCCGCTCCACGAGATCAGCGTCGTGGAAATACGGATTGAATCCCATGGTGTGGAACTCTCCGAGTTCCTGGC
>JBMZAL010000379.1:0-505 GCA_049611325.1 Flavobacteriales bacterium | reverse complement strand
GTGGTTCCGCATCCAAGAAATGTTTGCCTTCCAGAGCTTCCACATGTACGGAATCATTGGAAGTGCAGTTGGTGTGGGTGCGCTCAGCGTGTTCTTGATTCGCCGACTGAAAGTCAAGAGCATTGAGGGCAACGTGATCGAATTGAAAGACAAGGCCCCTCGCTACACATCCGCCTACTTGGGCGGCACGGCGTTTGGGCTCGGTTGGGCCATGACGGGCGCGTGCCCGGGCCCGATGTACGCCTTGATTGGCAGCGGGACCACCATCATGGTGCTCGCCGTCGTGGCCGGGGTGCTGGGTGTCCTCACCTACGCCGCGCTTCGCGACAAACTCCCCCACTGAGGGAGCTTTCCTCTCCAGGGCCTGTGTGCCCTCAACGCACGACGAGGCGGCGGGTCACTCCTGTCGCTTCGTTCTGCACCAAGTAAATGCCGGGCGCCCAACCTTCAGTGGACAGCGACGTGCCACGGACCAACTGTTGCAGGCTCCCCGAGGCATTCCACA
>JBMZAL010000378.1:0-506 GCA_049611325.1 Flavobacteriales bacterium | reverse complement strand
AGTACCCCGATGAGAACATTTACATCGACGCTTCTGATGTTTGCGGCGACGTGACCATCAGCTTCGAAGACACGCCTGTGTCTGGCGGTTGTGTTCAGCCAATCGGAATGTACATGCGCACATACACGGTGACGGACGAATGCGAAAACGTCACGATGTTCGAGCAATTCTTGCGCCTCGTGGACACCACTGCGCCTGAATTGACGATCCCTGCCGATTACACCATCGAGTGCGACCAGGACATCACCTACGACAATACTTCAGCCACCGACAACTGCGACGGCGACGTGGCCATTGCGTTGGAGACTGAAATCATTGAAGGCGACTGTCCACAGAGCTACCAGATCAAGCGCACGTGGACGGCCACAGACGATTGCGACAACGAGAGCACGGCGACCCAAACCATCACGGTTCAGGACACCACCGCTCCCGAGTTGACGATCCCCGCGGACTACACGGCTGAGTGCAGCGACGCGCACCCGCTCGACGACGCTTCGGCTACGGAC
>JBMZAL010000377.1:0-508 GCA_049611325.1 Flavobacteriales bacterium | reverse complement strand
CCTTGCGGATGCGGGCCGTCAAAATGAAGGAATGCGCGCGAATGATGTTTTGCTGAGAATGGCTCGTGTATTGCGTGGCGCCCTTGTACTCGGCGAGCACCACCCCTTCCATGTCTTCGAGCTTCCACGATTTGGCCTTGAGCTTCAAAGGGCCCAAACGACGACGAACCTCCAACCGCTCGAACCCCACTTCCAACTCGGTTTCCACCAACAAGATGGCGGCCATCAGAACCAAGGCGAGGGGCAACCAAAGGATGTGATGCAGCGTGGCGAAGATGCCCGCAAACAGCAAGGCTGAAGCGAGGGGAATGCCCTCGTATTGTCGTCCCATTTCCCACGTCATCGCACCTCAAAGGTATGGAGGCGCGACGTGGCCGGGCTCAGAGTTCCACGATCATGCCGAGGCCGGGAAGGACGGCGCCTGTTGCGGTTGAGATGAATCGTGGGTCGTAGAATCCTGGGTTGCTCGTGGACGGGATGGGGCGGCCGGTCGCCGGGTCGCGAACCA
>JBMZAL010000376.1:0-509 GCA_049611325.1 Flavobacteriales bacterium | reverse complement strand
ATGGCGACGCCAAACGACTGGAGGATGCTTTTGCCTTGATATTCGTGGATGTTCATGCCAAAGGTGTTGTGTGAATCGGCCGCAAAGGTAGTAGCTTTCAGGCGTGATTCAAGCCACGAACATCGTCAAAAGGTTTGGGGAGTTGGAGGTCCTCCGAGGGGTGGACTTGACTGTGAATGCAGGCGAGATTGTAAGCATTGTGGGTGCGTCCGGCGCGGGCAAAACCACCCTCCTTCAAATCCTGGGTACGCTCGACCTGCCGGATGCGGGCGAGGTTTCCATTGGAGGCCAAAGCACGGCAGGATTGTCCCGTCGCGAGCTGAGTGCATTTCGCAATGCCCACATGGGCTTTGTCTTTCAGTTTCACCGGCTCCTTCCCGAATTCAACGCCCTTGAAAATGTGCTGATGCCCGCTTGGATCGCTGGTGCACCTCAGCGCGAATCCCGTGAGCGTGCAGCGCAACTCCTGGATGACCTGGGACTCGGGCACCGCCTCGACCACAACCCTT
>JBMZAL010000375.1:0-512 GCA_049611325.1 Flavobacteriales bacterium | reverse complement strand
CTACTACGTTGAAGGCACGTACGGCATTTCCTACCAAGGTCATGCGGCAGGAGGCATGGCGTACTTCGAAGACTCTGTGCAAATTGAGAAGACCCTCGAACTCCCGTGCGAAGGCACGTTGGCGCTCCTGACGGGATGCGACAACCCCAAGACGTGGAAATTTGCTTCGGATGCAGGCGCGATTGCCATTGGGCCAGAGCCTGGTTCGACAGAGTGGTATGCGTCTCCCGCAGGTGCGCTCGTGGACTTCCAGTACGACGACCGTTGGTCGCTCACGGAAGACGGTGAGTTCATCTACGACAACAACGGCAGCTCCATGAACCCCTTTGACGGATACATCGAAACGACCATGACGGTGGCGCCCTCCACGTACACCTTGGAGTTGGAAGCAGGCCCCAACGGCGAGGATCTCTTCACGGTCGGCGGATTGACCACAGAAGCGGCTGAGATTTGTGGTTGGATGGGCGTGTGGGACTCAGGTCCGACGTACACCATCACAGAATTGACCGAAG
>JBMZAL010000374.1:0-520 GCA_049611325.1 Flavobacteriales bacterium | reverse complement strand
GCTTCAGACAACTGCGGCGAGGTGACGATTGAAGAGGTGAGCGAGACGATTGCAGGTGACTGCACCGGCAACTACACAATCACGCGCACGTTCACTGCGACGGACGACGCTGGCAACAGCACGTCAGCGACGCAGACGATCACGGTTCAGGACACGACTGCTCCTGAGTTCACGAGCGTTCCTGCCGATTACACGTCGGAGTGTTCTGACGATTTGATTCTCGACGATGCGACGGCTTCAGACAACTGCGGTACAGTGAGCATCGAGGTGTCAAGCGAGACCTTGGCTGGCGACGCAGCTGGCAACTACACTGTGGTTCGCACGTTCACTGCGACGGACGACTGTGGCAACAGCACGTCAGCGACGCAGACCATCACGGTCGAGGACACGACTGCTCCAGAACTCACCATCCCTGCGGACTACACTGCGGAGTGCTCTGACGATCTCGTCATGGACGCAGCCACAGCTTCAGACAACTGCGGCGAGGTGACGATTGAAGAGGTGAGCGAGACGATTGCAG
>JBMZAL010000373.1:0-524 GCA_049611325.1 Flavobacteriales bacterium | reverse complement strand
GGCTTCGTGCAAGAGGTGAGTCGCGCTGTGGTTTCGTGCGCTCGACGCGCGCAAGGCGGTGTTCACCTCGGCTTGGAACGACGCGCCGGAAGGCACGCGGTCAAGCACGTGGACAATCAGGTTGTTCTCCTTCTTGGTGTCCAAGACGTGGTATGACTCGCCGCGATCTGAAGTCAGCGTCCCACGGTCGCCGACCTGTCCGCCCCCTTCGGGATAGAAGGGGGAGCGGTCAAACACCGCTTGAACGAACGTTTTCTTCTTGGCCGTGACTTCGCGGTAGCGAAGCAAGGCGACTTGAGCCTCGGTGTGGTCGTAGCCAATGAACTCCGTGGGGCCGTCGCTCTCCGCCACGATTTGCCAGTCGTCGGCGGTGATTTTGCCGGCTTCGCGGGAGCGGTTCTTTTGGGCGTCGAGCAACGCTTGGAATCCGGTTTCGTCGACCTTCAATTTCTGCTCGCTCGCAATGAGTGCGGTCAGGTCGACGGGGAATCCAAACGTGTCGTACAGCTCAAACACCACATCCC
>JBMZAL010000372.1:0-526 GCA_049611325.1 Flavobacteriales bacterium | reverse complement strand
GCATTGAGGTGTCCTCCATGGCTGTGGATTACACCTACGCATTCGACGCTGCGGGCCAGCAGGCCACGGACAAGTTGGACCTGGATGTCAACCAAGGTTCCGGTCACAGCTTCGCCGCCGGATGGAGCTTTTGTGATGAGCGCGGCATGTTTGTCGCCGGGTCTTCCGCCGATTGCAATTGCCCCCCGCTGAGCCAGCGTCCCATCGTCAACATCTCCGAGACCGGCGAGGGAACCGGCACCACCGCCTGGACCTGTGACAACACCTACGTCCTCGACGGATACGTGTTCGTCAACAGCGGTCAGGCCCTCACCATCGAGGCCGGTACCGTCATCAAGGGTGCCGCCGGTAGCGGCGTGGACGCCTCCGCCCTCATCGTCGCCAAGGGCGGTCAGATCTTCGCCGAAGGTGGCGCCGACTGCCCCATTGTCTTCACGTATGAAGCCGATCCGCTCGACGGTTCAGTCGCCTACGACACCCGCGGTCAGTGGGGCGGTGTGATCATCCTCGGTGACGCCTCCACCAA
>JBMZAL010000371.1:0-530 GCA_049611325.1 Flavobacteriales bacterium | reverse complement strand
AACGATTGATCATCCATGCAGATCCCAACACCCTCTAAGTTCTTTTCGGCTTGGCACTTTTTGGCCTTGGCGCTTGTGTCCTTGTCCGCCTGCGAAGGGGACGGGGCGAGGGTGGCGCTTCCCGGCAAGGTGGGTGCGGCAGGAGAGCTGGTGGTGGTGGCCACGCCTGAGGTTTGGGCAGGACCTGCGGGGGACACGATCCAAGCCTTGATGGGTCAGCCTTATCCGGTACTGCCTCAGTACGAGCCGCTGATGGATGTGGTTTACCTGGAGCCGGCGTTGTTTGACCGGTTTTGGAAGCCTCACCGCAACATCTTGGTGTTGGAGGTGGCCGACAGGGTGGACACCCAAAAACCGTCGCTCACGTTTTACCGAAACAAATACAGCCGAGGCCAAATCTACATGGTGGCCAAGGCGCGCACGGCGGAAGCACTTGCCGAGGTGTTGTTGTCCCGCGGCGGGGAGATGGTCAGCTTGTTGCACGCCGAGGAGGCATCGCGCTTTGCCGACATTGTGGCGCTTTCGACCAA
>JBMZAL010000370.1:0-536 GCA_049611325.1 Flavobacteriales bacterium | reverse complement strand
CGAAGCTCGCCTTGCTGGGTGCGACTTCGTTGTACTTGGACTTCTTGAACTTGTTCTTGTTTCTCTTGCGTCTGTTGGGACGCCGCGACTGAGTTGCGAGACATGCATGAAAAAAGCGCGCCTCGACGGGCGCGCTTTTTTTGTGGTTGGGGTTCGGCGGTCTGCCCCGGCCGTTACTCCACCATCAGTCGCTCGGTCCAGCGGGTGCCTTGCGCCGTGGTCAGCGTCACAAAGTATGGCCCCGTGGCCAAGTCTGCGGCATTGAGGAAGATCCGCTGCACACCACGGTTCAGCGTGCCATCGTGCAGAAGCGCGACTTGCTGGCCGAAGGCGTTGTGCAAGGTGATTTGACATTCTGTCGCCTGGGAAAGGTTCAACTCGAGGCAGGTGATGGCCCGGGCGGGGTTGGGGTACAACGCCTGCCACGGCGTGGTGGCGTCCACGTTGTCGAGGCTGCTTGATTCTCCCAACACGCGGAAGGACCACCATCCCTCGGGGGCGGGCATGGGGCGGGCGCCTGATTTGCCGCTGTTGGC
>JBMZAL010000369.1:259-551 GCA_049611325.1 Flavobacteriales bacterium | reverse complement strand
CAGTGATTGGGCAAGTGAAGGCGCCGCAACGGCAAATCCAAGGGTCAAGACAGACAGGAGGTGGCGCATGGGGGTCAGCATGGTGTTCATGGGGCAGGGAGGTTCAGTTTACATTTCATTCAGTCAGACGTCAGTCGCAGGCAGTGCCAAACGCGGAGAGCAGGATCAACACGTCGCTCACCGTGGTGGCGTCGTCGCCGTCGAGGTCCACAGGACATCCCGAAGCACATCCAAATTCCCCCAGCGCCGCGAGCACATCGCTTACACCCACAAACAAATCTCCGTCAAGATC
>JBMZAL010000369.1:0-249 GCA_049611325.1 Flavobacteriales bacterium | reverse complement strand
TCGGGACATCCCGCAGGAGGCCCATTGTCGATGAAGATGATCTGCGTGGCGCTGGTGGTGTTGCCGCACGCGTCCGTTGCAGTGAAAACACGCACAATCTGATAAGGTTCAGGACAGGGTCCGCCTTCGATGGTCAAGCTGACCGACACCGTCACTTCGGTGCACGCATCGATGGCGAGGGCATTGTCCAAGGGAAAGTCGCCGTCTTCACATGTGATGGTCAAGTCGTCAGGAACAAACGTGAAGACA
>JBMZAL010000368.1:0-570 GCA_049611325.1 Flavobacteriales bacterium | reverse complement strand
AAGGCGCGGTATTCCGCAAATTGCTGGTGGAGGAAATGAACGCCATTGGGCTCCAGAGCTTGGGCATTGTGGCCCTTTTGAGTGTCTTCATGGGGGCGGTCATTTGCATTCAGACCGCACACCAAATCGGCGGATGGATCCCCGTGTACACGATTGGATTCACGGTCCGCCAGACCATGATTTTGGAGTTCAGCCCCACGCTGATTCCGGTGATTTTGGCGGGCAAGGTGGGGTCCAACATCGCATCTCAGCTCGGGACCATGCGCGTCACAGAACAAATCGACGCCCTCGAAATCATGGGCGTGAACAGCGCGGGTTACCTCGTGCTCCCCAAAATGATTGCCGCCCTCACGTGCATCCCATTTCTCGTCATCCTCAGCATGGCCCTCGGCATCGGGGCAGGATTGTGGGTGGGCGTCTCGACGGGGGTCAGCTCCGCTGCGGATTTCGAATACGGCATGCAGATCGATTTCAACGCCTTTGACGTGACGTACGCCTTGATCAAAACTTGCGTCTTTGCCCTCATCATCAGCTCGGTGAGCGCCTATCACGGGTACTTCACCTCCGGCG
>JBMZAL010000367.1:0-572 GCA_049611325.1 Flavobacteriales bacterium | reverse complement strand
ACAGCCCCGCAGAGTTTGTGATGGATTTCATCCAAGTCATGCCTGGCATGCCCAAAGCCAAAGTGCGCAGCCGTGTGGTGATGTCACCCCATCACGTGAAGCGATTGCTTGGCGCGTTGGCGGAGAACGTGCAGCGTTTCGAACAGCAACACGGGCCCATCAAAGATCACGGTGCGGCCGATCCCGGGATGCCCTTGCCCTACATGGGGCCTCAGGGTCAGGCCTGAATCAGCCTTGCGCGATCCAGGACCGGTCGGCGTGAAACACGCCGAGGACCTGACCGGTTTGTCCTTCCTTCATGGGAGGAAGATTCACCCCCTTGGTGCCGCCGTGAGAACGGTGCGCCATGTTGGGGTGGAACCAAGTGATGTCGCACTTTTGGCCTGCCTCGAGGTGGGCGGGATCGAGCGAGAGCACGTGACGGGGCCCTTGGGTCATCGCTGCCAGCAGGGCTTCGACTGCGGCCTTTGGATCGGCGGCAGATTCTTTCAATCCAGACAGGGCGAGGCTGAAGGCTGAGGGCAAGGTGGCCATGCCGTCAGGGCTGAGCATGAATTCCACATCGTGGTGCT
>JBMZAL010000366.1:0-572 GCA_049611325.1 Flavobacteriales bacterium | reverse complement strand
ACAGCCCCGCGGAGTTTGTGATGGATTTCATCCAAGTCATGCCTGGCATGCCCAAGGCCAAAGTACGCAGCCGTGTGGTGATGTCGCCCCATCACGTGAAACGATTGCTTGGTGCGTTGGCGGAGAATGTGCAGCGCTACGAACAGCAACACGGCCCCATCAAAGATCACGGTGCAGCCGATCCAGGAATGCCCTTGCCCTACATGGGGCCTCAGGGTCAGGCCTGAATCAGTCTTGCGCAGTCCAGGAGCGGTCGGCGTGGAACACGCCGAGGACCTGGCCGGTTTGTCCTTCCTTCAAGGGAGGAAGATTCACCCCCTTGGTGCCGCCGTGAGAACGGTGCGCCATGTCGGGGTGGAACCAGGTGATGTCGCACTCTTGGCCTGCCTCGAGGTGGGCGGGGGCGAGCGAGAGCACGTTGCTTGGCCCTTGGGTCATTGCTGTAACCAGGGCTTCGACTGCGGCCTTTGAGTTGGATGCGGATTCTTTCAATCCGGACAGGGCGAGGCTGAAGGCCGAGGGCAAGGTGGCCATGCCGTCAGGGCTGAGCATGAATTCCACATCGTGGTGCT
>JBMZAL010000365.1:0-593 GCA_049611325.1 Flavobacteriales bacterium | reverse complement strand
CGTACCCAACGCATTCACGCCTGACAACGATGGGGTGAACGACGCGTTCCATCCTTTGGGCGCAGGGTTCGAGGGAAGTTCGTATTCCTTCAGTGTCTTCAACCGTTGGGGTGAGGTGGTGTTTGCCACAGACAATCCTGAGCAGCCGTGGATTGGCCAAAACAACCAAAAGCTGGGCACCCACTTTGTCCCTGACGGGGTGTATGGATACCGTGTCGAGGCCCAAGGCTTCCACGAACTTGTTCCCACCGTGCTGCGGGGGACAGTGACGGTCGTGCGTTGAGGAAAGGACTTCTGGCCATGTTGACTTCCGTGGTGTTGTACACCTCGGCCAACCTGTGTGTCAAAGAACTCTCTCATTTGGGCACGTTTCAGCTTGTCTTTCTTCGTTCTGCCGTGTCGTTGTTGCTGTGCGTGGTGTACCTGCGTCGCATGGGCATCTCACTTTTGGGGAACAACAGGAGATGGTTGGTTGTGCGAGGAATCGCGGGGATGCTAGGCTTGGCTGGGTTCTTTCATACCGTCAAGTACATTCCTTTGGCCAGTGCCACAGTGATTCAATATTTCAGTCCAGTATTCACGGTCTTGCTTGC
>JBMZAL010000364.1:0-603 GCA_049611325.1 Flavobacteriales bacterium | reverse complement strand
CCACCCATACAGATTGTGCTCGGCTAGCTCGACGACCATTGGGGTAACACACAGTAGCACACCTTCGAGCATCCTCAGGCTTCAAAGAGGCTCTCAGAGACCTTTCTAGCCTGTTGCTCCCTCACTCCACGGCAATTTCATCTCGCCTCATACTCACTCGCTGGCGTGTAGGCATCCTGTTCACATGTCCCGGGTACCGGCTCATGGAGGTCCTCCGGGACTACCGCGGCTGCGGGCAGGTGGAGAGCATGCCCACACCCACTCGGCGTGGATTGACGTACCCCCCCAACGGTTGCTGCCCTCTGCGCGCCTGGGGGGTGGGCCAATCCCGCCTCCACCCACACGAGTCTCTTGGCTCCATCTGCCGTCGGTACGCCACCCACAACCCTGTACTCCACGTCCGCACCTGCCCTGTCTGCCCCACTTGTCTGCATGCCATAGATGTAGCAGCTGTAGCCCCTTCGGGTGTGGGCAGCACGCACTGTCCTGGGAAGCCGTTGCTCAGCGCGGGGAGCCTGGGGCTGTTGCATTCGAACCATGCGCACAACCGCACAACCAGGACCACCGCTTTGGCTATCGCCGCGCATCCATCTTTCGTCGCCT
>JBMZAL010000363.1:0-619 GCA_049611325.1 Flavobacteriales bacterium | reverse complement strand
CCAAGCAGGAGGAGGAAGAGCCTGAAATTGACTTGAGCCAATTCCGCAAGAGTGAGGCTGCGCCCGTAGTCAAGCGCACCCAACCTGTGGAAGCACCTGCCGAACCTGCGGCGGAGGCGCCCAAAGCCAAGGAAGATCCTGCACCTGCCAAGGAGGCTGAAGCCAGCCCGGAAGCGGCGGCTCAAGAGGGCCCCAAGGTGGTTGGAAAAGTGGATCTCGAGGCGTTGAAGCCCAAGAAGGCCGCCAAGAAGACGGCAGCCCCCAAGAAGGAAGAATCGCCGGCCGAGGAGAAGCCCAAGGCCGAAGAGGCGCCAGCCGCGAAGCCGGAAGCGCCCAAAGAGGAAACACCCGCCGCGCCCACAGAACCCGAAGTGGTTCGTGCCAAGGTGGAGAAGCTCTCCGGTCCCACGGTTGTGGGCAAGATTGAGCTTCCCGTGGAACGCAAGAAAACCGCAGCCAAGCCTGGCGAAGACGGAAAGCGAAAGCGCGTGCGCGTGAAGAAAGTGGACGTGTCGAAGGCGGGAGGCGCAGGCGCGCGCGACGCCCGAGGACGCGGCCGCCGCAACGAGCCCAAGAAAGAAGTCAGCAAGGAAGACATCCAAAAGGAAATTCGCGCCAC
>JBMZAL010000362.1:0-622 GCA_049611325.1 Flavobacteriales bacterium | reverse complement strand
CTGTTGGCGGCGGTGAGTGAAGCTGTGGAAACCCAAATCACCGGCGCCTCCGTGTCGTTTTCTTGGGGAAGGTGGATCAAAGACGCCGTTCGGGGATTGCGGTCTGCCGCACTTCTCGCGGCGTTCGAGTGGTCCTTGACTTTGATGCTCTGGGCCGTCGGTCTCGCCGTGCCTGTACTGAGTCCATTCACCTTGTCCTTGGCGTGGATTTTGGGGGCATGGGCGTACGGCGCCTCCGTGATGGATTACGTGTGGGAGCGGGAGGGGAAGGGCGCCTGGGCGGGGTTGACGGCTTCGTTGCGTCGGTTTGGGCTGGCCTTGAACGTGGGCGCGCCCTTTGCGCTTTGGATGTCGGTGCCTGTGTTGGCGTGGACGGTGGGGCCCTTGATGGGCGGGATGGGGGCCACCGCCACGGCGTGTGTCGCGCTCAAGCAGCCGAGGTCGTCCTCTGATCAGCCTGCCACCACCTGAATCTGAACCCCCAACGCCTCCAAGTCGTCAAAGAAGGCGGGGTAGCTCTTGGCCACGGCCTCGGCCCCGTCGATTTCCACGGGTGCGCCTGCGGCGCCAAACAGCGCGGCAGCCATGGCCATGCGGTGGTCACCGTGGGAGGACATGCGGC
>JBMZAL010000361.1:0-626 GCA_049611325.1 Flavobacteriales bacterium | reverse complement strand
AAAGTTTGGGCGAAGCCATCCACGGGCTGTCCATCAGGTGCTGCACATCGCGGGCGTGCATGGTGGGCACGCCGTCGCGTTCCTCCCAGGGCATGGCCACGGCCAGCGCCCAACCCGACTCGGAGGTGGGGTCGAGCGTCAAGTCTGTGAGGGCCACTTCGGCCCCGAGGTCCTGCCGCTCCAAGTCGTACATGAAGCAGTTCACGGGGTTCACGTAGAACAGGTCGTCTTCGACGCAGGTCGAACCGGCGTTCAGGATGTCGGCGTGAAACACCCACTCCACCTGGCGCACGCCATCGGGGACGCGCCACGCATGAAGGTCCTGTTTGGCCAAGCGCATACGCTGTCCTTGACCGTCCATTCCTTCGACCCACAGGACGTACTGCGCGAAGTTGCCCAGCTCGTAACGGCCAGGTCGCCAGGTCGGCAACTGCAGGGTCCAAGCGCCTTCGCGTTCGGGGAACATGGCGCTGAAGTGAATGCGTTGCGCGGCCTCATCGCGCTTCAGTTCGTAGCGTACAGTCGGTGCGCTCATTTCAATCCGTTCAGGAGGTCCGCAATCGGTTGGCCGGTGGTCCCGTTGGGGTAGGGGCTGTCCATGATTTGGGCCACGGTCGGCGCAATGT
>JBMZAL010000360.1:0-630 GCA_049611325.1 Flavobacteriales bacterium | reverse complement strand
AGCTTCGCCTACCTCGGCAACGTCGTCGACGTCTGGGAGCACTTCGATGCGGCCGGCATCCACATTCACCTCGGCTCCGACCAGACTTCCCTGCACAACCCGTGGGCCGGCGGATACTACCCCGCAGGCCTCACGTTCGAGGAGTCCCAGACCATGATGGCCGAGGATCCCGACCAGTTCAAGGTCCACGTCCAGGAAAGCCTGCGCCGCCACGCCGCGGCCGTCAACCGCCACACCGAGCGCGGCACCTACTTCTTCGACTACGGCAACGCCTTCCTGCTGGAGAGCTCCCGCGCCGGCGCCGACATCATGACCGACGACGGCGAGGCCTTCCGCTACCCCAGCTACGTGCAGGACATCATGGGCCCGATGTGTTTCGACTACGGCTTCGGGCCGTTCCGTTGGGTCTGCGGCAGCGGGGACGCCACCGACCTCGACACCACGGACGCCATCGCCTGCGAGGTGCTCGAGCAGATGATGACCGAATCGCCTGCCGAGATCCGCCAGCAAATGGCCGACAACATCCAGTGGATTCGGGGTGCCAAGGCCAACCAGCTCGTCGTGGGTTCCCAAGCCCGCATCCTCTACGCGGATGCCGAAGGCCGCATGCGCATCGCCAAGGCCTTCAAT
>JBMZAL010000359.1:0-644 GCA_049611325.1 Flavobacteriales bacterium | reverse complement strand
ACCGCATCTGCGTGCTTCCGCTCTACGCCCAGTACGCCTCAGCGACGACTGGATCCACCCTCGAAAAGGCCTTCAGGATCTTGAGCAAATGGTACGTCATTCCCGAAGTGGTGGCCATCAGCCAGTACTGGGATTTTGACGGGTACTTGAAGGGGTTTGTGGAGCAAGCGGCGGCGTTTGATTTGGACAGCTACGACCACATCTTGTTCAGCTACCACGGGCTTCCAGAACGTCAGGTCGACAAGATCTACGAAGACCGAAAGTGCGCCAACCACAGCTGCGAAGACGAGATCAACGACGAAAACCGCCAGTGCTACAAGGCCACGTGTTACGCAACGAGCCGGGCCCTCGCAGAACGCCTCGGACTCCCCGAAGACCGCTACACGGTGTGCTTCCAAAGCCGTTTGGACAGCAAGTGGCTGCGGCCTTTTAGCGACGACGTCATCGTGGAACGTGGCGAAGGGGGCGACAAAAAGTTGCTCGTCTTCAGCCCAGCCTTTGTTGCCGATTGTTTGGAAACGCTGATTGAAATTGGGGAAGAATACCAGGAGGTGTTCGAAGAGCACGGCGGCGAGCACGTCGACCTCGTGCCCAGTTTGAACGACCACCCCGCATGGGTGGAAGGCTTGGAAGACCTCGTGCGT
>JBMZAL010000358.1:0-662 GCA_049611325.1 Flavobacteriales bacterium | reverse complement strand
TTGGCAGGGCAATTGGCCGAGGCCGGTGTGCTGTCGGCGGTGGCGGATGCGCTGGCCTCCATGCCATCCCTGTCGCCGGCGTGGTTGATTGCAGGCTTTGTGTTCATGTCGCTTTTTCTCACGGAGGTGATGAGCAACCTCGCACTCACGGTGGTCATGGTGCCGGTGGTGGCACAGGTGGCGATCGCGTGGGGCATGGATCCTTTGCTGCTCGTGGTGCCCGTGACCATGGCGAGCAGTTGTGCCTTCATGTTGCCCATGGCCACGCCACCCAATGCCATTGTCTTCGGCAGTGGCGAGCTTCGCATGGCCACCATGGTGCAAGTGGGGGTGGTCCTCAATGTGGTGGCTGCTGGGCTCGCGTGGCTGTGGGCGATGACCGTGTTGCCGTGGTGGGTGCAACTTCTTTGAAAGAGGCCGGGTTCAGAAGTTGTATCTTCCCTTTCCAAAACAAGACAACATGAAAAAACTCGCTCTCTTGGCCACATTTGGTGTGGCCACCCTCGCGGCCTCCGCTCAGTTCGGCACCGCACCAGATTTCAACGTAACCGACCTCGGCGGCAACACGCATCAGTTGTACGCAGACATTTTGGACCAGGGCTTGATTGCCGTGGTGGACGTGTCTGCCACGTGGTGTCCTCCGTGCTGGAGCCTCCACAATT
>JBMZAL010000357.1:0-681 GCA_049611325.1 Flavobacteriales bacterium | reverse complement strand
CCGCGGTTCATCAATCCTTGCAGGTGCTTCGACAACTGGATGGAGCCCATTTGGGGTCCGTGCTCGTCGAGGAGGATGAGGTGGTCGACTCCTTGAAGGTGTTTGTCGGCCACGGCAGCCTCCTCTTTCATCATGCGCGCGGGATCGGCTTTGGCGTGCTTGCCTTTCAGGTTGGGCGTCTCGATGTACTGGTATTTGGTGTAGCGCGAGAGGCGCTTGTTGTACATCTCCACCCCATCCTTGACCCAAGGTTGTGAAGTGGCGCCAATGGCAATCAAACTCAATTGCATGCCGCAAAGGTAGGACGGGTATCTTCGCGGCATGATGGATCAGCACATGTTGCGCATGCTGGATTGGGCGCTGGAAGAGGATTTGGGCCGTGGCGATTGCACGTCGAATTCGAGCGTGCCTGCGACCTTGTCCCACGAGGGGTTCATTTTGGCCAAAGAAGCGGGCGTGGTCGCCGGCATTGAGGTGGCGCGCGAAGTGTTCAAGCGCGTGGACCCTGAGGTGGTGTTCGAGGCCAAAGTGGCCGACGGCGCTGCCGTGGAGGTGGGCGACGTGGTGATTCGCATTCAGGGCAACGCGCGAAGCATCTTGGCGTCTGAGCGACTCGCCCTCAACTTCATGCAGCGCATGAGCGGCGTGGCCACCACGACGCGCAAGGCCATGGACGTGCTT
>JBMZAL010000356.1:0-689 GCA_049611325.1 Flavobacteriales bacterium | reverse complement strand
AATAGCGTGCCTCAACCGAACCGAGGGGTCATCAAGACAACCCCTTGACAATCAAATAACTTGGACTCAGGCTTCGCGGCGACCTGGATACGCCTGCAAGGCTGCTGCCAAACAAGCCACCGCGCGCTCGATGAGCGCCACCTCCAACACATACGCGATGCGTACCTGCTTGGTGCCTGCCCCAGGCGTGGCATAGAACCCGGTGGCGGGCGCCATCATGACGGTGTCTCCGTCCAAGTCAAAGTGCTCAAGCATCCACTGACAAAACGCATCCGCGTTGTCGATGGGCAATTCGCATACTGCATAGAACGCCCCTCCTGGGGTGGGGACCTTGACACCAGGAATGGCGCGCAAGCCTTCCACAAGCGCATTGCGTCGCGCCACGTAGGTGTCTCGGACTTCCTCGAAATAGGATGCCGAGGTGTCCAAGGCCGCTTCGGAGGCGACCTGGGCGAGCGTCGGAGGAGACAGGCGGGCCATGGCGAACTTCATTGCCGCCTTGCGCACCGCGCGGTTCTTGGTGACCATGGCGCCAATGCGCGCACCGCACATGCTGTATCGTTTGGACACACTGTCGACCAGCACGACGTTGTCCTCAAGGCCAGGGAGCTGCATCACCGATTTGGGCTTGGCCCCGTCGTAGCAGAATTCGCGGTACACCTCGTCCGCAAACAAGTACAAATCGTGGT
>JBMZAL010000355.1:0-703 GCA_049611325.1 Flavobacteriales bacterium | reverse complement strand
GGACATTGCTTCCGTGCCCAAGTGCTCCAGCTATGTGGTGCTCCTGAGCGGGGAGAATCGTTGGGCTTCAAATGTGAGAGCGGCTCCATCGAGACCCTCAAACGGCTCGTTCGCCAATCCGGAGGGTGCACGTTGATTCCCGGGTTGGAGGCCCTTGAGAATCCAGACGATCCTTCACTGCGACAATTTGCAGAGCCTCAGCCTGCCCGCGAGGTCAGCCTTGTGGTCCGACCCAACTACCACCGCGAAGCCCTGCTTCACGGATTGAAAGACATCCTTCGAAGTGTCGTTCCTCCCTCGTACCACACCACACCGTCCTACAAACGCATCCCCTGGCTGGCCCATGAGATGTGACACTCATTCCATGCTTTCGCAGGCCAACAGCGTCACAATCGGGCCCACCATGCAAATGCTGAAGTAGTCGCCCTCTTCCCGGTATTCGATGGCCAACCGCATGCCTGGATCCGGATCCGAGATGAATTCGTCCAAATTCAAGGGCTCCAGCACGGCTCCCTCGTCGGCCTCAACCACCCAACCGCATCCGTCGAGCCCCGTGTAATCGCGCAAGGTGGCGTTGCCCGGCCGCAAGCCATCGATACAGCCCACGCATAGCACGGCAAGGGCTGCGAGGAAGGCGCCAGACCACTCAGTCCTTGGCCGCATTCATCAATTCCTTGATGCCCCCCACGCTGCTCATCAAGCC
>JBMZAL010000354.1:0-709 GCA_049611325.1 Flavobacteriales bacterium | reverse complement strand
GGCGGTGGGTTCATCCAGAAATTTCGCATTGCCCAAGGACAAAAAGGATTGTGTGGAATCGTCTCTCCACACGGCGTGAAAAATGTTTGGAGGACGGTATCCCAACGAATCGCGCTCATCGTTGTCGTAACGCTCGATGCGCACGCCGCCGCGGGGGTCCCACCTGTACCAATTGCGGTGAAAACGCCAGAATCCGTAACCCCCGATGCGATAAAAATTTCCATCGTGCTCCACCGGTATGGCGCCGTAATTCAATTGATCCATGGACGAGAGGCTCTCGTCACGCATGGTGTTGAGATCTCTCACCAGCCAACTGCAATGGCCGTCGAGGTAGAGGTAGCCTCTTTTGATTTCGTCGGGCCTGTAATAGACGTAAAATCGACTTCCGCTGTACCAACTCTCCCAGCCGGTTTTGAACAATTGGCCTTGTCGATCGTCGTCGGTGAAGGTGAGTCGGGCGTAGTTGGGATCGAGGTCTTGCAGCAAGTCTGCGAGCTCGCGAAGCTGGCCGTTTTCGGTCCTTTTTGTGACATCTCGCGGCTGGTCGATTTGGCCCCACGTGAGCGCAGGGAGCACGGCGAGTGCCACGACTCCAGCCAAGCGCACGGCGCGAGACGTGACCAGGTGCAGATTGGAGGTGGGGATGTGGGCGAGGATGCGCATCGCCCTCCCAAGGTAAGGGATGAGCCGGTAGGGTCAGGGCTTGGAC
>JBMZAL010000353.1:0-746 GCA_049611325.1 Flavobacteriales bacterium | reverse complement strand
TCTTCTTTTCTTCGTTCACCTCCTCGATGTTGCCGTGGAAGCCGTTGAAAGGACCATCGGTCACTTTCACCAACTCTCCGGCCACATAAGGGATGTTGATTTCCTCCTCACTGTCTGCCATGTCGTCCACCACACCCAGGATGCGGTTGACCTCGTTTTGACGGAGAGGCATGGGTTCACCACGCTTTACCGCCCCGAGGAATCCAATGACGTTGGTGACGTTTCGGATGATGTGAGGCACCTCACCCACCAAAGCGGCTTCGATGTAGACGTATCCAGGAAACAGGTTGCGCTCTTTGGACACCTTCTTGCCGTTCCGAATGGTGAATACTTTCTCCATGGGGATCAACACTTGGCCCACATAGTCTTGCAACCCAGCTGCAGCGATTTCAGTTTCCACGGTTTCTTGAACACGCTTCTCCTGACCACTTACGGCTCGGACAACATACCACTTTTTGTCGATTTCACTCATGGTTTGGAGGCTGTGGGGTAAGGTCAGAGGAGTTGATACAAAAGTCCAACCACACCAGACCACATGGAATCTGCTGCGTTGACACCAAACACCCAATCCATCGCAGAAACGATGAAGGCAATCAAGAGACTCGCCACAAACACAAGTACCGAAGACTCCTGCAACTCACGCCACGTAGGCCAAGTCACTTTCGTTTGCAATTCTTGGAATGAAGCTTGAACGTATTCAGTAAACGAAGACATTGTTGTCAGTTTTTGCACGGGCGGCAGGGCTC
>JBMZAL010000352.1:0-823 GCA_049611325.1 Flavobacteriales bacterium | reverse complement strand
GTCCATGGACGACGCCGTGCGTGGCACCTTGGAATTGATGGAGGTGCCCTCGGAATGCATCGGCATTCGCACTTCCTACAACCTCAGTGGGTGCGACTTCACCCCAGGCGAATTGACCCGTGCCTTGCGGCAACGCGTGCCGGGGTTTGACACGGTGTACGCCCCCGATCACCGCCAAGACATCGCCGCATCTTGGCCCAACAGCTTGGACGACAGCGACGCCAGACGCGACTGGGGATGGTCCCCTCGTCACGACATTCACGGCTTGGTGGCACACGTGCTCGAAGGCTTGGCGCAACAATCCAACGTTGACAAGCCGGTGGCGAACGTGTGACGCTCCTTGGTTTGGGCTTTATTTTCGTGTTCTGAACTTGAACTGAGAGCCCCATGGACGCCTTGCACATCAGCAACAGCCTGACCCGGCAGAAAGAAAAATTTGAGCCACTCAATCCCCCTTTCGTGGGCATGTATGTGTGCGGGCCGACGGTGTACAGCAACGTTCACCTCGGGAACGTTCGGACCTTCCTGACGTTTGACATTGTGTACCGCTACTTGCAGCACCTCGGCTTCAAGGTTCGCTACGTGCGCAACATCACCGACGTCGGCCACTTGACAGGCGACACGGACGACGGGGAAGACAAGATTGGCAAAAAGGCCCGCCTCGAAAACCTCGAGCCGATGGAGGTCGTGCAACAATACACCAACGACTTCCACGACGTGATGGATGTGTTCAACATCCTTCGTCCCTCCATCGAGCCCACGGCCACGGGCCACATCGTGGAACAAATCGAGGCCATCCAGAAAATCATCGCCAACGGCTACG
>JBMZAL010000351.1:0-824 GCA_049611325.1 Flavobacteriales bacterium | reverse complement strand
CGTCTCGGTAGGTGATTTTCTGCCGCAGCAAGCCGTTGTCATGCCAATCGTTCCATTCGCCATGCATTTCACCACGGCGGTGATGGCCCCGTTCACAGACGGCGCCGCTGGGCAGGTATCGCTCTTCGAGGCCGTCTTTTTGGCCTTCGTCGTAGTGGATGAGTGCAGTGAGGTTGCCTTTGTTTGAAAACAGGGACCATGCACCGTGTCGCACAGGGGGGGCGGGCCTGGAATCAAGGGCCTCGCCTTGGAGCTTGAGGGAGGGGTGCAGGTATCCGCCTTGGGCGGCAATTTGGCCATCCGCGGTGAAGACCGTGGCGTCCGATTGGGTGGGGTCTTTCCTGTGCACGAGGTGTGTCAGGGCGGTGCCGTTTTCACGGAAGTACCACCAGCTTCCCGTGGGGGTGCCGTGGTCAAAAGTCCCGGCGTAGTAAAGTTCCCCTGATCCGTACACCCGAACCCAGGGTCCATGCCTGAATCCCTCGTTGTCTGTGACATTGTAGTCCACACCAAACGTGCCGGAAGGCCAAGCATTGTGCGCCTCCAAGGGGCGATCGAATGGGGGGACTTGAGACGTTAGGCCTGTGGGCTGTGCCCAGAGCCCGCCAGAACACAACACATTCAGGGCAGACGCCGTGAGGACAAGAGAGAACCAGTTGCGCATCATGGAACAAAGATGCGTCTTGTCGTGGACGAAGCCCTGTGCTATTTATGAAAGTAACAGTCGTCGGCGCCGGAAACGTAGGTGCCACTTGCGCAAATGTGTTGGCCACCCGTGAGGTCGCCAATGAGGTGGTTTTGTTGGACATCAAAGAAGGCTTCGC
>JBMZAL010000350.1:319-837 GCA_049611325.1 Flavobacteriales bacterium | reverse complement strand
CTTGACGCAGACGCTCACGCGGTGCGCATTTACAACCTTGGCGATCGGGAATCGCGTTCCGTGACGGCACAGGCCGAGCTTGGCTGGTCGGTGCATCGCAGGGTGGACATGCGCCTTGCGTACCGCTACGTGCACGCGACCACGCAGCGGGACGGCGCAGAGGCGCAGGGGACGCTTGTGGACCCGTACGTACCGCAACACCGGGCGTTCACGCAGTGGAGTTACAGTTCCAAGGCCAACGACCGCGGCGCGAGTTGGATGGGCGACCTGACCATGCAATGGGTGGGACCGCAACGGATTCCGCGCCCAGACGCAGACTTTGACGACCGGCCGGCGAGCGACTTCGAGGACGACTTCGTGGTGGTCAACGGCCAAATCTCCCGGGTCTTTGCCCCAGGCATCGACCTCTACCTCGGGGTAGAGAACATCTTAAACTACCGGCAGCAGAATCCCATTGTGGCGGCGCAGTTGGCCTACGAGGACGGGCAGATGTTCCAAGAGAACATGGATGCAAGCCT
>JBMZAL010000350.1:0-309 GCA_049611325.1 Flavobacteriales bacterium | reverse complement strand
CGGTCGGATGGTGTATGTCGGAGGGCGACTTACGCTTGGCCAGGCTAAGAAGGGTTGATCTTGGTTCTTTGGACACAGCTTCACTGGCGTTTTTGTTGGGGAAAAGGCATGTAACCTGAGTCGCCGGACGTGAATTTCACGTCACCGAAATTTGGGCATGAATTCGACGGAACGCACCGCCCACTGGCAAGCCATTTACGACGCCAAGCCGTTGGAGTCGTGCAGCTGGTACCAGCCGGTGCCACAGACTTCCTTGGACTTCATCACGACGTTGAATCTCCCTCTTGACGCGCCCATTCTCGACGTGGG
>JBMZAL010000349.1:0-890 GCA_049611325.1 Flavobacteriales bacterium | reverse complement strand
GCGACCCCGACGACGTGCGAGAATCCGCGCTGCGCATGGGCGCCAACCTCATCCGTTACGCGATGGGTGGGGCCGACGGCCTGTGACCCTTGCCAGATTCAAGGTGCTTCGGCCGCATTGGCGGCCTTCATTTCAGGAAACCGGCGCGAGGTTGACGCGGGTGATGCCGCCGTTGTCGACGTGCTTGGACAACGTCAACCCTTGGGTGGACATGGCGTGCACCAGGGGCTCCCAAGTGTCGACGGTTCCCTCCGCGTGGTCTCTTCGCAGATCGTCCAGTCGCTCTCCGGCCACTTCGGCCAATGCATCCCAGTACATGTCGGCCGTGAGTCCGGTGCGGGGTTTCCCGTAGCGTTCCCAAAGGAGGCGCATCGCCGTGCTCAAGGACGCCTTGCCTTTGGTGCGTTCCATGATTCGGGTGTCGCACAAGAACGCGAGGACCGCGCCTTCGACGTAAATGCTGCCCTTGCGGCCACGCACGCCCATCTTGTAGCCGTCGAGCCATGTGTCGTAGCTCGAGGCGGCGACGCTGAGGTTGAGGCGGCCGGGGTTGTTGACGTGACGCTCCAGGAGTTTGGTCATCAACCCGCACCATCCTTGCAAGTCCACAATGCCCGCTTCAAACAAGAACAAATCCCCCATGTACGTCGTCACGCCTTCCGCGACGTAGCCCAATTCTGAGGGGCAGGGCCCCGTGAAGTCGTAGGGCGTCCACTCGGCAGGCCGGATGCGTTTCACGTTCCAGGCGTGGTACAACTCGTGGCTGGCGATGCCCAAAATTTCCATGTAGCCTTCCTCCGAACGCACGCGCTCGGCGGGCCCCAAGGCAATCACCGTGCTGTCTTCGTGCTCCACGCCGTGGCGAACGTCGCGGTCGGGAAAGAGGTAGA
>JBMZAL010000348.1:0-893 GCA_049611325.1 Flavobacteriales bacterium | reverse complement strand
GGCAATTGCTTGAACGACGAAGATGGCAATGGTCTTTGTGACGAGTTGGAGGTGTTCGGTTGCCGAGACTTTGACGCTTGCAACTACGACCCCGCTGCCACCCAAAGTGACGACTCTTGCCTCTACCTCGATGCTTGTGGTGTTTGTGGTGGCCCTGGCGCCATCTACGAATGCGGATGTGCTGACATCCCTGAAGGAGACTGCGACTGCGACGGAAACCAGCTTGACGCCCTCGGCGTCTGTGGTGGCGACTGTGGTGCGGATGTGAACGGAAACGGCATTTGTGACGACGAAGAGGAGTGCCTCGGAACCGTGGATGAATGTGGTGTTTGTGATGGCCCGGGTGCCATCTACGAGTGCGGATGTTCTGACATCCCAGAAGGCGACTGCGACTGTGACGGCAACCAACTCGACGCCCTCGGCCTCTGTGGTGGTGACTGCGCAGCAGACGTCGATGCCGACGGCATTTGTGACGATGAAGACGACTGCGTGGGCGAACTCGACGCTTGCGGCGTGTGCAACGGTCCCGGTGAGATCTACGAGTGCGGATGTGCTGACATCCCCGAAGGCGATTGCGACTGCGACGGCAACCAGTTTGATGCCTTGGGCGTCTGTGGTGGAGACTGTGAAGAGGACGCCAACGGCAATGGTTTGTGTGACGCGGATGAAGTGACCGGATGTACCGATGCTTCGGCGTGCAACTACAACGAAGACGCCACCTTCGACGACGGCTCATGTGCCGAACTCGATGCGTGCGGCATCTGCGGAGGCCCTGGTGCCATCTACGAGTGCGGATGTGCAGACATCCCCGAAGGAGACTGCGACTGTGACGGAAACCAAGACGACGCCATTGGCGTGTGTGGTGGAGACTGTTTGGAGGATGTGAACGAGAA
>JBMZAL010000347.1:0-896 GCA_049611325.1 Flavobacteriales bacterium | reverse complement strand
GTCCTGAATGATGGGCTTCCCCTTCTTCTTCATCTCGATCAGCTGCGCAAACCGAGACTTCAGGAAATACACCTGCAAGTTGAAGGACCACCGGGTCATGTCCTTGTAGAAATCGTTCAAGTAAGGATTGTCATCCACTTGCTCGAAGTGAGGCGTGTAGCGGTAATGTTTGGCCAACAGCGTCGTCAAGGTGGTTTTCCCTGATCCAATGTTGCCTGCAATGGCGAGATGCATGAGGTCTTCGTCGTGGGGTTGAATGCAAAAATGGAAGACCAAAGTAGGTCGGCGACTCCGCCCTTCCAAGCAACGTCAACAGGTTGGGGATAACTCTTGCTTGGATGCGTCGAGCACGGCCCGGAGTATGGCCTCGTCGTGCGTCAACCGCGGCACCTTGTGCTGTCCCCCCAAACGCTGGTTGCCTTCGAGCCACGCATCAAACGTTCCCGAGGGCACCACCCGAACGGTGGGCATGTCCAAGGCGAGGTTGGCGGTGCGTTTGGCCTTGTAATCGCCATTCAAACGCTGAAGCTGGGCATCCAACCGCTGCGCCAAGGCCCTATCGGAGGGCTGCATGCATCCGCGTTGAAATTCCAAGGCCCAAGTATGGCCTACAGGCTTGCCAAAATCGTCGAGGACAGGCCCCGCCATGTAGTTGTACAGCTCCGTCCCCAGCGCCTTGCAAACTTTGGCGATGGCTTGGTCAGTTTGGTGTTCCATGACTTCCTCACCCACCAAATTCAAGTGAGAAGAAATGCGCCCTGCCACGTGGATGCGAAGCGGAACCTTCGACGTGATGGTCACCAAATCCCCCACCAAGTAGCGCCACAAGCCCGCGCTGGTGGAAATCACGAGGGCGTACGTTTGGCCCACTTCCACTTCTCGAAACTCCAACGCCC
>JBMZAL010000346.1:0-903 GCA_049611325.1 Flavobacteriales bacterium | reverse complement strand
CCGCGGGCGGGAAGAAGGGTGGCCATGGGACGAAAGTACGGCTGGGGATTCAGGGTGAACCCCACCAACCCGACCGGTTCATCCACAAGACGTCAAACGCGGCCTGCACATCGTCGGCGAGAATACGCTCTCTGCCCTCCCACAAGGCATGTCCAGCCGCCAACGTGCGAAGGTGAAAGTGCACTCGCTTGCTCATCATGGCGTGTTTCTCCATGGTGTTGGCCAGCTGCATGGCCGCTTCGGTCCATGTGTCCGGGGGCACACGCGCATCTTGGACCCATGCCTTGCACGTTTTCCATGCCTTGGGGCATTCTGAAACGTCGTGGCCTCCCATGTCCAAATGAATGGGAAACCGCTCGAGCAAAGGGGCACTGACCTTGCGACGGTGCCGCCGCTTCTCCGCAGGATCGCAGACGCACCGATCTGGATGCTGTCCACATGCGCACAGGTTCATGGCGGCCACAATCCATGGTTCCGAGGCCCAATGGGCCGAACCTTCGGCCCGGTGCAAATCAAGGGAGCCGGTGTCCATGATGTGCCGCAACGATTCTCTTGCGGGCCTCGTCCACTCCGAGAATTCGTCGAGAAACAGCAAGCCGCGGTCGGCCAGGGCCCACGCACCAGGCACGGCCTCACCACGCCGCCAAGACCCGAGCAACCCACCCACGCCGCCGGCAGGGTGCGGCGCGAGAAAGGGCTTGGGCTGAGCGCTGTCCGAAGGAAGCAAGGCGTGCGCGGCGCGGACGAGTGAGGATTTGCCGACCCCGGGCGGACCGACCAGCATGGCATGCAACCGGAATTTGGCGCCAATGCACAACCACGTTTTGGCTTTGCCTTCGCCTTCGATGTGGGTCCAGCCACCCTCCGTGGGTGGGGCAACGGACGCTTGGTGCGGGTGAAAAG
>JBMZAL010000345.1:0-907 GCA_049611325.1 Flavobacteriales bacterium | reverse complement strand
TTGACCGGCGACCGCGCGGCAGCCCCGCGTTACATCGAAGTCAAGCTGAGCAAGTTTGCCCTTGAGGTCCTCTTCAACGCGAAGACCACCACGTGGCTGTCTTCGTACGACGGCCGGAACAAGGAACCGGAAACGCTTCCGGTGAAGTTTCCGTTGCTGTTGGCGAGTGGGGTGGACGGGATTGCGGTTGGGTTGGCGTGCAAAATCCTGCCCTACAACTTCATTGAGTTGATTGACGCGTGCATCGCGCATTACCAAAACAAACGCTTTAAGCTCTATCCGGATTTCGCCACCGGCGGGATGGCGGACATGGAGAACTACAACGACGGCCTTCGGGGGGACCGCGTTCGCGTGCGTGCACGGATTGACAAGGTCGACAGCAAGACGCTGGTCGTTCGCGAGGTTCCTTACGGGGTGACGACGGGGTCGCTGATTGACAGCATCCTGAAGGCCAACGACAAGGGCAAGATCAAGGTGAAGAAGGTCGAGGACAACACCGCCGACAAGGTCGAGGTGGTGGTGCACTTGGCCAACAACGTCTCGCCCGACAAGATGCTCGATGCGCTCTATGCGTTTACGGATTGTGAGGTGAGCTTGGCCCCCAACAGTTGCGTGGTGTTTGACGACAAGCCTGTCTTCATGGGCATTTCTGACATCCTGCGCATCAGTGCAGATCGCACGCGTTTCTTGCTGAAGCGCGAGCTGGAAATCGAGCTTGGAGAGCTCCAAGAAACGTGGCATTTCGCCTCCTTGGAGAAGATTTTCATTGAGAACCGCATCTACCGCGACATCGAGGAATGCGAGACGTGGGAGGAAATTTTGGCCGCCATCCATGAAGGTCTGAAGCCCCATATCAAGCATTTGCTGCGTGAAGTGACCGACGAGGACGTGACCCGTCTGACGGAAA
>JBMZAL010000344.1:0-952 GCA_049611325.1 Flavobacteriales bacterium | reverse complement strand
CCACCCGTGAGGTCGCCAATGAGGTGGTTTTGTTGGACATCAAAGAAGGCTTCGCCGAAGGCAAGGCCCTTGACATCTGGGAAACCGCGCCCATCAACCTTTACGACACCCGCACTGTGGGTTCAACCAACGACTACAGCAAGACGGCTGGATCGGACGTGGTGGTCATCACGAGCGGTTTGCCACGCAAGCCGGGGATGAGCCGCGACGACCTGATCGCCACCAACGCAGGAATCGTGAAGACGGTGACGGAAAACGTCATGAAGCACAGCCCTGATGCCATTTTGGTCATCGTGTCCAACCCACTCGACGTGATGACGTACTGCGCGTACCTCACGGCGAAGGTGGACAGCAAGCGTGTGTTTGGCATGGCGGGCATCCTCGACACGGCGCGCTACCGCGCATTCCTTGCCGAGGAATTGAACGTCAGCCCCAAGGACATCCAAGCGGTGTTGATGGGCGGCCACGGCGACACCATGGTGCCGCTTCCTCGCTACACCACCGTTGGCGGCATCCCTGTGACAGAGCTCATCGACGAAGACAAGCTCAACGCGATTGTGGAGCGCACCAAGAAGGGTGGAGGTGAGATTGTGAACTTGCTCGGCACGTCTGCATGGTACGCGCCAGGTGCAGCGGCAGCCCAAATGGTCGAGGCCATCGTCCGCGACCAGCGCCGCGTGTTCCCATGCTGCGCATGGTTGACCGGCGAGTACGGCGTGAACGACCTCTACTTGGGGGTTCCCGTCATCCTCGGCAAGAACGGCATCGAGCGCATCATCGAGCTGGACCTCAACGACGACGAGAAGGCGTTGCTCGCCACAAGCGAAAGCGCGGTGCGTGACGTCAAGCACGTGCTCGACGGACTGAGCCTCTGAGTCTCTTTTAAAACCGCCCGTTCATTCGGGCAATTTGATCCAAGTCAAGGGCGTTCCCATCGGGACGCCCTTGCTGC
>JBMZAL010000343.1:0-969 GCA_049611325.1 Flavobacteriales bacterium | reverse complement strand
GCCCTGTGGGGGGTGGGGCTCATCTACGCCTACAACTACCTCGTGGCCAAGGGGTTGATGCCTGACAAAATCGGCCCGTCGGGGTTCATCGCCTTGCGCGTGGCGGGGGCGACGCCGTTGTTTTGGCTGTTGTACGCGTTCCGCTGGGAGCGCGTCGCGCGGGCCGATCTGGCCCGATTGTGGCTCTGCGGATTGACAGGCGTAACCGTCAATCAGCTCTTGTTCTTCAATGGTTTGGCGGCCACAAGCCCGGTGCACGCGAGCATCATCATGACCATCAACCCGGTGCTGGTGCTGTTGATCAGCGCGGCTTTGCTCGGCACGGCCATCACGTCACGCAAGGTCGCAGGCATTGCGCTCGGGGCCGCGGGCGCCATCACCCTGTTGCTGAACAGTGGAGGGGGCGGGCTTGAATCGCACGCCAGTTGGCAAGGCGACCTCATGGTGCTCCTGAACGCGGCCAGTTACGGGGTCTACCTCGTGGCCGTCAAGCCCTTGATGGCGAAGTACCGCCCGCTGACGGTGATTTCGTGGGTGTTCCTGTTTGGTGGCTTGATGGCCTTTCCGGTGGGCGCCTCTCAGGCCGCGGCCATCGAGTGGTCCACCTTCAGCACCCAAGACTGGCTCAGCGTGGGCTTTGTGGTGCTCTTCACCACCTTCCTCGTGTACCTGCTGAACATCTACGCCTTGGGCAAGGTGCAGCCGACGGTGGTGAGCATTTACATCTACCTCCAGCCCTTGCTTGTGGGCGGCATGGTTTGGCTGGCCGCGACCCTGGGAGGCGCGGATTACATGGCGGACATGGGCTGGTTGCAGGCGTGCTGTGCCGTGGTGATTGCCACGGGGGTGTGGCTTGTGAGCGTGCCTGCAGGCGGTTGGAAGCGGGTGGGGCGGTAGGCTTCTCGTTTGGGCTGCGTTCAGCGTACCTTGGGTGCCATGGCGATACGCAAACCCTTCAACTTGACGGCG
>JBMZAL010000342.1:0-989 GCA_049611325.1 Flavobacteriales bacterium | reverse complement strand
GGCTTCAATGGCGTCTTTGAATCCCAACCCCACGACGGCTGCTGGCACGGCACTGAGCAAGAGGAGCCCTGTGTAGGTTCGGGCTTTGGAGCCTTCATGGCCTGCACGCAACACGTCCCGAATCAGGGCGCCGATGTCCTGCCGGAAGACCACGACGGTACTCAAGGCGGTGGCTGCGTGCACCAAGACGGTGAACGTGAGGTCTTCCTCACCGAGGCCGAGCATGGCCTGACCGAGGGTCAGGTGACCGGAACTGGACACGGGCAAAAACTCAGTCAGCCCCTGAACGAGCCCGAGCAGGAGGTACGACAGGGTTTCCAAGTCAGTGTTTCTTCAGGATGGCGTAGAAAATCACGCCGTATCCCGCGAGCACCACTGCGGGCGCGAGGGTGATTCGACGGAAGCTGAAGATGCTTTCATCAAACACATTGGGGTCGTCTGACCCGCCGCCACTCATCAGGACGTAGCCCAAAATCAACACAGCAATGCCAATGCTGAGCCACACGAAGTTGCTTCGGCCAAACGCAAAGTGGGATGCGTTGTTGGGGGTGTCAGAGGCGTTCATGGGTCGAAAATACGATGCGTCTTGCGACTGCGGTGCATCAGTGAAGCTGAGAGAGGTCTGCGCGCAAGTAGCGGTTCACAGCCACGCTGCTGAACCCGGCGCCCAACAGGCCACCCACGCCCACAAACACCGCGGCCAAAAGTCCAATCCACGGCAGGGACATCGTGCCAAGTTGGGCTTGGAACCAAGTCAGGATTCCCATCGTGCCGGCAAAGGCAATCAGTCCCGACGTCGCGCCAAGCAGGAGACCTTGGACCACAAAGGGTCGGCGAACCAGGCGGGGCCGGGCGCCCACGAGCTGCATGTTCCGAATGAGGAAGCGCCGGGCAAAGACCGTCAATCGAATGGTGTTGTTGAGCAGGGCCAAGGCAATGAGCAGGCACAGCCCGGCGGCGCCCATGAGCACGGGCATCAAGCGGTCGAT
>JBMZAL010000341.1:0-1017 GCA_049611325.1 Flavobacteriales bacterium | reverse complement strand
GGCCTCAGCACGGATGAACGCGGACGCGTGGGTGTGGACGCCCACATGCGCACCACAGTGCCGCACATCTACGCCATTGGTGACGTGGTGCGCGGCGCCATGCTGGCCCACAAGGCCGAGGAGGAAGGCGTCTTTGCCGCAGAAACCATCGCCGGCCAGCACCCGCACATCGACTACAACCTCATTCCCAACGTGGTGTATACGTGGCCTGAAGTGGCTGGTGTGGGTGCCACCGAAGAACAATTGAAGGCCGACGCGGTGCCTTACAAGAGTGGAAGTTTCCCCTTCAAGGCCAGCGGCCGCGCGCGTGCAAGCATGGACACGGACGGACTGGTGAAGGTGCTCGCGCATGCGGAGACCGACGAGATTTTGGGCGTACACATGTGCGGACCCCGCGCGGCAGACATGATTGCCGAAGCCGTGGTCGCCATGGAATTCCGGGCCAGTGCCGAGGACATTTCCCGCATGTCCCACGCGCACCCGACCTTCACCGAGGCCATCAAAGAAGCCGCCCTCGCAGCCACGGAAAACCGCGCGCTGCACATTTGAGCGCGTCGGTTGTTGTGAACGCATGAGTCTACCGATGAAGACCTGCATCCTCATTGTGAATTTGGGGACACCTGATGCACCGACGCCTGGCGCGGTGGGACGATACCTGCGTGAGTTTTTGGGCGATGGCCGCGTGATCGACTTCCCGTGGTTGCCCCGCAAAATCTTGGTGAACGGCATCATTGCCCCCATTCGCCGATTCAAAAGCGCGCGAGAGTACAAAAAGGTTTGGACGGACGAAGGGTCGCCTCTCCTGCTTTACGGCGAGTCCTTGCAACGTGAGCTCCAACAACGGTTTGACACCGACGAAGCCCGCCACGCCTTTGGTGGCGAGGTGAAGGTGGAGCTTGCCATGCGCTACCAACATCCCTCCATGGACCACGTGATGGCCCGCATGGAGAAGGACCGCTACGACCGCATCTGCGTGCTTCCGCTCTACGCCCAGTACGCCTCAGCGACGACTGGATC
>JBMZAL010000340.1:0-1029 GCA_049611325.1 Flavobacteriales bacterium | reverse complement strand
CGCCGGAGCGCTACGATTTGACCATCACGGGAACGAGCATCGTGTTCTTGGAAGGCACGAATTACCTCGTCAAGAACCTCGCCATTTCCATGACGCTCGCCATCATGGTCATTGCCTTGGTGATGGCCCTGCTGTTCAAAAGTGCGCGGATGGTGGGCATCGCCCTCATCCCCAACCTGCTCCCGCTTCTATTCACAGCAGGGGTCATGGGCTGGACCGGCATTCCGATCAAGCCCTCGACCATTTTGGTGTTCTCTGTGGCGTTTGGAATTTCCGTGGACGACACCATCCACTTTTTGGCCAAATACCGACAGGAGCTTCGGGCCAATGGCTGGAACATCCGCGCCGCGGTCTTGGCCGCCGTGCGCGAAACGGGGGTGAGCATGATGTACACCTCGATTGTGCTGTTCTTTGGGTTCCTCATGTTCGCGATGAGTGAATTCGACGGCACGCGGTCCCTCGGTTTGCTCGTCTCCGTGACCCTCCTTGTCGCCATGTTCACCAACCTGATGGTGTTGCCTTCGCTTCTGATGAGCTTTGCCCAGTACGTGACCACGCGGACGTTCAGCGAGCCGTTCATCGATTTGTTGGACGAGGAAGACATCTTGGCGTTGGACGATCTCCATGTCCAAAAAGGCACCAGCCCGGGCAAGGGCGAGGAGCAGCACGAAGGCCTTCGGGGGCGGGGTTGACCCTTGTGTATCTTCATCCCATGAAAGGAATTGTTCTCGCCGGAGGAAGTGGCACGCGTCTTTGGCCTTTGACCAAGGCCGTCAGCAAGCAACTGATGCCCATCTACGACAAGCCGATGATTTACCATCCGCTGTCGACCTTGATGATTGCGGGCATTCGGGACATTCTGATCATCACGACGCCTGAGGATTCAGCCTCGTTTCAGCGCCTCCTTGGCGACGGTTCCAACTTGGGGTGTTCCTTCACCTACACGGTGCAGGAAGTGCCCAACGGCTTGGCCCAGGCCTTTGTGTTGGGCAAGGAGTTCATTGGCAACGACAAGGTCGCGCTCGTGCT
>JBMZAL010000339.1:0-1054 GCA_049611325.1 Flavobacteriales bacterium | reverse complement strand
ATCCCCGGGGAACAACCCGTGAATGCTGTCGTATTTGAGGAGGTGTGCCAAAGTTCCGACATCGGTCAAGTCGTTGATGGCAACCACTTGGAATGCAGGACGGCTGACCAATTGACGGAAGGCCAAACGGCCGATGCGGCCAAATCCGTTGATAGCAATGCGCTTCATGTATGTACTGTTGAGTTGTTTCGTAAGGAATGGTTAGATGGACAGAATCCGTGCGATCCGCACTTCGTCCTCGTTGATTTTGCTTTTGGTGCTGATGGCGATTTCGAAGGGGGTCAGCTCGATCTTGTCGTCGATGACCCCGGCCATCACATCGTTGTGACCCTGGCGAAGTGCCTCGACGGCGGCCACGCCCAAGCGTGACGCCAAGACGCGGTCGAAGCATGAAGGACTTCCTCCCCGCTGCAAGTGGCCCAGCACCGTGATTCGGGTTTCGTACGTGTCGGTTTTCTCCTTCACCCCCTTCGCGATTTCGTAGGCGCCTCCGTTGGGGTCACCCTCCGCGACAATCACAATGCTGCTGGTCTTGTTGCTTTGCTCACCAGCTTGGAGCACCGCGACCAAATCGTCGATGCTCATCCCCATCTCAGGGGTCATGACCGCCACAGCCCCTGTGGCAATGCCCGACTTCAGGGCGATGAATCCGCTGTCACGCCCCATCACCTCCACGAAGAACAACCGGTTGTGGCTGTCGGCCGTGTCACGGATTTTGTCCACGGCGTCGATCACGGTGTTGATGGCCGTGTCGAATCCAATGGTCGAATCCGACCCGCTCAAATCGTTGTCGATGGTGCCTGGAAGGCCCACAACAGGGAATCCCGTTTCTCGGCCGAATTTCATGGCGCCTGTGAAGGTGCCGTTGCCCCCGATGACCACCAAGCCATCCACGCCCGCTTCCACAAGGTTGACGTGGGCACGCTTTCGCCCCTCCACATCGTGGAAGTCCATGCAGCGTGCGGACTTGAGGATGGTGCCGCCGCGGCCCAAAATTTTGGCCACCGAGCGAACGTGCAAACGCTTGAAGTCTCCCTCGATGAGCCCTTGATAA
>JBMZAL010000338.1:0-1098 GCA_049611325.1 Flavobacteriales bacterium | reverse complement strand
CAATCTTGGAAACCGGGCACGTTCTGGCGCACCGATTTGAAGCGAGATGCCCGGACTTCCGGGGGCAAATTCACCCCGTCCAGCCACCAGTTCACGAGGTGCATGGCCATGGCAGGTCCCACCAAGACGCCGCGTGTCCCCAACCCATTCAGCATCAGGATTCCTTTGGGCTGTCCCGGCCAAGGCCCCACCGTGGGACGGCGATCTGGAGACGCAGGCCGCAGGCCTGCTTGATGTGCCTCCAACCGTGCCGCACGCAAGGCTTCAGCGCCCTCCTCGTCCAAGGCCTTGGCCATGTGGTCGCGCAGCTCTTCTGCGGCCATGGCGTTGGGGGTGGGCTTCACCCGATGCCACGAATACGTCGCCCCAAGACGCCACCACTGCCTTCCCTCTTTGACCTCCGTGGGCAGGAGCCACTTGCCGTTGTTGACGGTGTGGCCTGCGGTGTCCAATGCGCCGGGACCGGTGAGCGGGGTGCTCAACGTCAGGACGTCCCCGTGGTTGGGGTTGACGGCCACCCCCACTTGGGCCAGCTCTTCAGCCGCACCCACGCCCCTGCAATCCACCACCGCATCGGCTCCTTCGGGGAGGCCATCCTTCAACGACCACGTGCGATCCTGGAGCAAGCCTTGGTCCGAAAAGTGGCGTTCCATTCCGTCGAGCAGCGCGGCCACGTCGACCCACCCTGAGGCATGGACGCGGCCCACGCCGGAAGGTCCTTGCAGGACGTCGATGCCTGCCTCCGCGAGTTCTTCCCCCGGGGAAGCCCATTGGCACACCCCGTGCTGTTGGGGCCACCGGTCATCCCATGTGGATCGGTAGTCCTCGTTGGCAAAGACCTTGGCCACAGGGACATCGTGAAGCAGTTTCAGTCCCAGCGCGTCCTCCAATTCTCCCAGGGTTTGGCGCATCGCGGCCATGTGCGCACCTGCATTCCAAACTTCCACCACACGACGGAACGACACAGGATTGAACATTCCGGCCGCCACGCGCGACGCGCTGTGTGTTCCATCACCCCACCATTCCACGCGACATCCGCGCTCCATGAATCGCCACGCGACCAGCGCACCCGCAAGGCCTCGGCCCACGACCACAATG
>JBMZAL010000337.1:0-1103 GCA_049611325.1 Flavobacteriales bacterium | reverse complement strand
CCAACTGTTGCAGGCTCCCCGAGGCATTCCACACGGACCACGCGGCTTGGGCGTCTGACCCCAAGGTGACGGTTTGGCCTGCATGTGCAGGGTTGGGGAACAAGGGAAGGGTCTGGGTCAAGGTCGACACGCCGTCGGTGCCTCCGTTGTCGGGCTCTGAAGGCGCGGCCCCTTGGTAGCGCACCACCGTGGGCACGCCCAAGGTCGTGGACACCTCCATCCAAGGCATGCCGCCATCTCCAAGCCAGGTGTAGGTGACGGTCTCGCGCTCAAACGCAAAGCCCTGACCAGCCAGAGCGACGTACACACTGTCTTCGCTGGTGACGGTTGACTTCAACCGAAGCACCTCGTGGCTGGAACCGTCGGGCAACAACAACGTGCCGTAGCCATCCACTTCCGAGGATCGATTCTGGTCCACCGCGTAGGCGAACGTTTCAGGCACCTCCACCACGTAGGATGCAGTGGACTCGAGCGTCGCGTCCACCGTCAACGGCACGGGATGCACTTCATCGATGTCGTCAAACGGCACCGGCAATTCAATGCCCGACACGGACAAACCGATGCCCACCTGGTTGTAGGTCCCTCCTGCGTACTGGTGGTAACCGACCACCTCATCGAGTTCAATGGGCAAGCCGCCGCCCGCATCTCCGCCGACGTCACCCAAATCCGGGATGTTCAGGAACGTGTAGAAATGGTCGGCTTGAACCTCGGGGTAGAGGAACGCATTGTCGAAAGTGAACAACGCCGTAAATGACGCATCACCAATGTCTTGCACACCCACCACAGTCGAGTCCACGGGTTCGAGATCCGAGAAATCCCAAATCCAACCCGGGCCCGACGTTTCGAAATCCAAGAGCAAATCCGGCGTGAGGTTTTGGAACACGTGGTCGGCTCCACCTTGCGGCAGGTCCCCCTCGTTGACCGTGATTTGGCCGTGGGCATGGTCTGCCATCGTCCACGCCACGAACGTCGCCATGGCCGCGAACAAAATGTGCTGTTTCATCTCATGAAGGTACGCGGCATTGACCCTACTTTGCGTTGATGAGTTTGGGTCGTGTCCTTTTGAGTTTGTTGCTTCCTCCCCTTGCGGTGTACGACCGCGG
>JBMZAL010000336.1:0-1144 GCA_049611325.1 Flavobacteriales bacterium | reverse complement strand
CCAGTTCAAGCAATACGTGACTACGAAGAAGTTGTTGGTGACGAACTAAGTCACATCACAACAATGACTGCGGAAAGCCGCCCTTCGGGGCGGCTTTCTTTTTTGCATCCAATCATGGACGCGTGGTGAAGTCGATGGATGAGGTCCATGTCTGTCCGGTTGCTTGGAAAGGGTCCTCTGCGACGCTTCAACGCGTGATAAGAGGAAAGGCGGCGAACGGAGAGACCACAGAGGCTGTTGGACGGAACATGGGGTGAGAAATTTCAAGTACCCATGAATTTGCAGGCCCGCCTCCCGCCTTGATTTGAAACCAACAAGGGCACCCTCGGAAGGGTGCCCTTGTTTTTTTAAGCGACTCGCAGATCAGTGATTGCGCTCCCGAACCTTCTTGTACAGGCGGACAGCGAACGTCAGGGCGACGGCCACGCCAAGGATGCCGGCGACGCCTCCCAGCCACGACAGGGTGTCCTTGTACACCACAAGGAAGACCGCGGCAATGAGAATGACGGTGGGCACTTCATTGAGGAGTCGGTACGCGGTGGACGACCATGGGGCGTCTTCGTGGCGCAACGTGGCCCAAATGCGGTGTCCGGTCGCTTGGTACACGAGGAGCAGCGCCACAAATCCCAGCTTGACGTGCAGCCAGGGCTGCGCGAGGTAGCTCGGGATGTGGTAGAGCATTCCGACACCGAAGGTGATGGCGAGGATCGAGGATGGCCAGGTGATGGCGAACCAGAGCCGACGTTCCATGATGCGGAACTGGGCGATGAGGGCGTCACGGACGGGGCCGGGGGGTTGGTCTTGCGCCTCGCGGTGGTAGACAAACAACCGGAACATGTAGAAGAGGCCCGCGAACCACGTCACGACGAAGATGATGTGCAGGGCCTTGAGGAGGGTGTACGACATTTGCAGTGCATTGCGATGCATGAAGCATCTGCAGGACAAACATCGCCCACATGACTCAAGTTCGCCATCCCCAAGACACGTTCAGTTCCACCGTGCGCATCGTGTTGCCCAACGACACGAACACGCTCGGCAATTTGATGGGTGGAAATTTGCTGCATTGGATGGACATCGCGGCGGCTGTGAGCGCCAACCGTCACTGCCGGCGTGTGGTGGTGACGGCCGCGGTGAACAACGTGTC
>JBMZAL010000335.1:0-1155 GCA_049611325.1 Flavobacteriales bacterium | reverse complement strand
AACTGCCCCAGATGAATCCGAGAATGAGAAGGGCCAGCCCCATGGCTGCGTTGGAGGTCCGCATGAGGATGCAAAATTAGCACAAGGCGCATGGGGCACAGGGAGTCGACTTCTATCTTTGGATCATGCGAATCCCCTCTCTTTTGGCCTTGGTTGCAATGTTGTCATCCTGCGGAGGAAGCCACGCCCCCGCCGTCGACACGGTGTACGAAGAGTACCACGTCGAGGGCACGGTGGACAAGACCGTCGCGGAGATGTCTGTCGAAGGCATGATGTGTGAAATCGGGTGTGTGGCGAAAGTCCGAAAGGAGCTCCTCGAAGTTCCGGGCGTCGCCTCGGCCACGATCGATTTCGAAAAAGACCGCCAACTGAACGTGGCCATCGTGGAATACGATGCCGAGGTGGTGGAGGCAGAAGCGCTGGTGGCCAAAGTGACGGCCATTGGCGACGGCATGTATCCCGTGCACCGCATGGCGGTGACCCATCACGGTGAAGCGGCCATGAACCCATGAGTGGAGCGCGGCTTCCATTGGCACGCGCCTCGTTTTGGCTGGCCTTCCTCGTGGTTTTGGCCGGAAGCGTGGTGCGCATGACGGGAAGCGGAATGGGGTGTCCGGACTGGCCCAAGTGCTTTGGGCTGCTCGTGCCTCCCACCGAAGCCTCCCAGGTGACGTGGACCCCCGGGGCCGAGTACGATGAAGGCCGCATGCTCGTCAAGAACGACACGCTGTGGGTCGCCCAATCCGCCTTCGTGGCCCGCGACTTTGACGTGGAGCGCGCCCGCGGCCAATGGCAACCCTATCTCAAACACGACTACGCCGCCTTCAACGCCGCCCACACTTGGATTGAATTCATCAACCGCTGCCTCGGCGCCCTCGCGGGCATCCCCGCGCTTCTCTTGCTCGTGGCTGCGGCGCTGTCACGGGACTTGCGCACCACGCTCCTCGCTTTGCTCGGCGTGCTGGCCCTGGGCTTTGTGGCGTGGCTGGGCAAGCTCGTCGTCGACGGCAACCTCATCCCGCACAGCATCACGATCCACATGCTTGGTGCCCTCGCCATCCTCTGTATCGACAGCGTGATCATTCAACGTCTGCGTGGCCTCACCGTCCGCTGGCACCGCTCCGCGCGCTGGGGACTGGCCTTTGCCCTGGCCGT
>JBMZAL010000334.1:0-1169 GCA_049611325.1 Flavobacteriales bacterium | reverse complement strand
GTGTCCACCGCGGGGCCGGCACATCCATGGTGTCTGTGGTCCATTCGCCCGCAGCCCAAACCGGGGCGTGATGCCACACCAAGCGCAGGGCCGCGGTGTCCGCCGTCCATCCCCACGCATGAATGCGGTTCTTGTCGAACTCCAACAAGTTCACGTCGCAGGAATCGGCCCAAGACAACGAATCGTTGGCCCCCAAGGGCTCGCTCAACGTCCACGATGCATGCCGTGTGGAATCCCACCGTGCCTCAGACAGGTAAGGCGCACGAGGGCCTTCCGTGTTTCCTGCGCGGAGTTCCCACAACGTGGTGTCGCCGGCCATGGCCGCCGTCGGCCCCACGGCGACGCGCTCACCGGCATCCCAAGCATAGTTCCTGTTGGCGTCCTCGACGGCCATGAGTCGGAATCGCCCCTCGGGCAAGTAACCCACTTCAAAGGCGCCCACACCGTTGGTGGTCCCCACAAACTGAGGTGCCATGCCGGTGAAGATGCTGTCAAGCGGCAGGTCCTCGGGATAGAGCATCACACGCAGTTCCTTGGACGGCGAGCCCCCGATGGCGTCACGAACCACCCCTTGAATCGCAAGGGTGTCCAAGGTGTTGCCCGTGGAAAAGGCATGCACCAATTGCTCGGCGGGGTTGCCCTCGTTGACGTCCACAATGCCTTCTCCAAACTGGAACACGTAGGTCGTGTTTTCCTTCAGTCCTCCCTCCCACGAGAGCTCCACTTCGCGGCCGCGCACAACCAGATCCATGGGGCCGTCCAATGGGGGGCTCACCAGCAGTTGGGGACGCCATTGACCGGCCTTGACGTACTCGTCAAAGGCCAACACCAGTCGGTCGGGCATCACCTCTGTGGCGCCCACCTCCGGCACCGCCGCAACCAAGGTCGGGGGCGTCTCATCCTTGGGGCCTCCTGTCGGGGAACCGACTTGTGCACATCCCGCGACGAGAAGCGCCACAAACAGCCCCGGTGCACCAAGCACATTGAATACACCCGAGTCCCATGAGACGCGCCTTTTCATCGCATCCACGTCCATGCGTCCCACATTGTCGAAACCAACGCCGTCAACGCCTCCAAAGCCTCGACATCGGCCGCAGTGAAGTCGTCGGCTTCTGCGCTGTCGATGTCCCACACCGCCACGACCTCACCCGCTGCATTGCACACGGGAA
>JBMZAL010000333.1:0-1185 GCA_049611325.1 Flavobacteriales bacterium | reverse complement strand
ACCTGGCGCTCTTGCATGGCTTCAAGCAAGGCGCTTTGCACTTTGGCAGGCGCCCGGTTGATTTCGTCGGCCAGCACGAAGTTGGCGAAGATGGGCCCCTTCTTGACCGTGAACTGCTGCGACTGCTGATTGTACACAAGCGTACCCACCACGTCAGCAGGGAGCAGGTCTGGGGTGAATTGCACACGGCTGAAGTCCCCTGCGACAGTGTCGCTCAGGCTCTTGATGGCCAGGGTTTTGGCCAATCCCGGAACGCCTTCGAGCAACACGTGTCCATTGGCCAACAAGCCAATGAGCAAACGATCCACCATGTCGGCCTGGCCGACAATGGTTCGACCCATTTCCGCACGCACAGCGTCCACGAAGCGGCTTTTCTCCGCAATGCGTGCATTCAGCGCTTGGATGTCTGGGGCACCACTGGTCTGGTTCTCCACGACAGTTGCCGTCGTGGATTCTAAGGGGTGTAGCGTGTCCATGTCCCGCGAAGATATTTCCCGGGGTGGCGGAGGAAGAATGCGTCTCACAAAATTGTGTGAATAGCGCGTGGGAAACCTTTCCGTGTTGGGCTTGGAAAGGGACGGAGGTTGGGTGGATTTTGGCCGCCATGCTGTTGAAAGAAGTCCTCTCCAACGTGGCCGAGTTCCACACCGCCTTTCGCATTCCCAATGCCGATGCGCCCCACGCATCGCTGACACGCGATGAGGCGCTGCTTCGCCATCGCTTGATGGCGGAAGAAAACGACGAGTACCTCGAGGCGGCCAACAACGGCGACATGGTCGAGGTGGCCGACGCTTTGGGGGACCAGTTGTACATCTTGGCGGGAACCATGATGCGTCACGGCATGCAAGATGTCATTGCCAAGGTGTTCCGAGAGATCCAAGCGAGCAACATGTCCAAGCTTGGCGCGGACGGACAGCCAATGCTACGCGAAGACGGCAAGGTGCTCAAGGGCCCCAACTACTTCCGTCCCAACATTGCGGCCATCTTGGAAGCTGACGCCCAAGCGCGCACTCAGGCTCCTTCAAAGGCCCCCGTTGACAAGCTGGCTTGGAGTGTCAGCAATTCACCTGCGACCCTGGACCGGTTGGCCCACACCGAGTTGGCCGCCGAAACGGCGGACCTCGAAGAAGGCGCCCCACTGGCGGTGTGACGTGAACGTTTCGGACTCACAAGCGGCGTGGCTTC
>JBMZAL010000332.1:0-1198 GCA_049611325.1 Flavobacteriales bacterium | reverse complement strand
GTGTCCATCCGCCACGGTGGTACGCAGCTCGCAGCTGCCAACGAAATCAACGGCTTGACCCTCGGCGGTGTCGGAAGCGGCACCACACTCGACCACATCGAAGTGGTGTCCAACCTCGACGACGGAATCGAGTTCTTCGGCGGCACCGCATCCATCACCAACGCTGTGGTGGCCTTCGCTGGAGACGACAGCTTTGACTGGGACCAAGGATACCGCGGTGCCAACAACGCCAACTGGCTCGCCATCCAAGACCAGCCCAACGGCATCGGTGACCGTGGTGGTGAACTCGACGGTGACGACTCTGACGACGGAAACGTGTCTGCGGATGAAATGCCATTCTCTACGCCTACGGTAACCGGATGGACCATTGTTGGTGTCGGAGGAAAGCAAGGCCTCTTGTTCCGCAACGGTTCAGGTGGTTTCGTGAGCAACGGCCTCCTCGCCAATGTCGCTGAAGGCATCGAAATCGAAGACAAGGAAACGCCAGAAGACGCCTTCGACCGCTGGGCCGCAGGTGACTTGACCCTGTCCAACATCAAGGTTGTCGGTTCAGACAGCGCCATCGACTACGACGGTTCTGAAGTCGCCGATGGCGATGCGCAACTCGATGCGTACGCTGCTGCCAATGGCATTGTGCTCGATGCTGGCAACGACATCGACTACACGTTCGCCTTCGACGCGGCAGGCCAATTGGCTTCGGACAAGCTCTACCTCGACGGTTCAAACGGCTCCGGACACAGCTTCGCGCTCGGATGGACTTTCTGTGACGAGCGTCAAATGTTCGCGGCCAGCCTCGACGGTGCCGCTGGCACACCAGGCTGTACCGATGAGACAGCGTGCAACTACGACGCTGCTGCCACGGAAGACGACGGTTCTTGTGACTTCACGTCATGCGCAGGTTGCACGGACGAAACAGCGTGCAACTACGATGCAGACGCCACAATCGACGACGGTTCGTGCGCTGTGCTCGACCAGTGCGGCATTTGCGGAGGCGATGACAGCTCTTGCAGCGGTTGTACCAACCCTGAGTTTGTGGAATTCGATCCGTACGCCACCATCGACGACGGGTCTTGCAGCAACCTCCTCGTGCTCGGTTGCACTTACGAAGCTGCTTCGAACTACAACCCCATTGCCAATGACGACGATGAGTCTTGCATCTTCGACAACGTTGATGTCAACGACTGTCCTGCTGATTTGG
>JBMZAL010000331.1:0-1201 GCA_049611325.1 Flavobacteriales bacterium | reverse complement strand
AAGCGCTCATTTCTGCGCTCACCGAACTCTTGACCGAAGACATCAACGACCACAAGGCCTGGCAAAGTGCCACGGGCAAAGTGGTCGACCTCCAAGCCAAGTGGAAGGCCACGGGCTTTGCCGGCAAGGAGCACAACGAGGCGTTGTGGAGCCAATTCCGCGAAGCCGCCGACGTGTTCTTCGAGCGCAAGCAGGTCTTCTACGACCGCGTCAAGGCCTCCAGCAAAGTGGCCAAAGAGAAGAAGATCAAGTTGATCGAACAGGCGGAAGGGATCCAAAACAGCACCGACTGGAAGGCGACCTCCGACGCCATGATTCGACTGCAAAAGGATTGGAAGGCCGCCGGCCCTTGTGCACCCGGGGATGAACACCGCCTCTGGAAGAAATTTCGAGAAGCACAGGACGTGTTCTTCAAAGCCAAGAAGGCACAGTTTGCCGACCGTGGCAAAGAAGAGAAAGCCAACCTGGCCTTGAAGATGGCCTTGCTCGAAAAGATCGAAGCCTTCACCATCTCGGACAACCGCAATGTCGACTTGGACACCCTCAAAGGGTTCTCCACCGAGTGGCGTGAAATCGGCTTCATTCCCCGCAAGAACCTCGATTCGGTGATGGAGCGCTTCCGCACGGCCATGGACAAGCATTACGACGCCTTGTCTGCCGCGCGGTCCGAGCGCAGCGTTCAGACCTACACCAAGCGCATTGAAAAGCTTGCCTCGGGAGACAGCCGCGACCTCCGGCGCGAACAAAGCATCCTGCGCGACAAGATTTCACGCCTCCAGCAGCGCATCACTTCCACAGAAGAGAACATGGAGCGCTTCACCGGAAAGGGTGCGGAATCCATCCGCGAGCAGGCCGCCAAGACCATCAAGAACTACCAGCGGGAAATCGACGAAATCAAAGCCAAGCTCAAGATGCTCCGCGAAGCCGCGAACCCCGAGTCTTAAGCCCAGGCTGCTTTCAATTTTCGGCGTGCACATGCCCCTCGAGGCGCGTGCTCGTCCATCCCGCCTCCTTCAGCCACGACAGGTACTCCGGCAGCACCATGCGCAGGGTCTCCGCACACTTGGCGCTGTCGTGAAAGACCACGATGTTGCCCGGACGGGTGTGGCGTTTCAACCGCTGCAGGACCTTCGCGGCACCTGACGGGCCGTGCGCGGCGTAGTCGCCGCTGAGGACCGTCCACATGACGATTTGGGCATGG
>JBMZAL010000330.1:0-1207 GCA_049611325.1 Flavobacteriales bacterium | reverse complement strand
AAGTACGTCTCGGCCACTGGCATCATGACCCGGCTGTAGGGCACATTTTCCTTGGGGGTGGCGCGCAACAACTCGTCCAACACAGCAAGCGCGCGTTCTGGGTCACCCTCTTTCAACAGCGTTTCAGCCAAATTGGACATTTGAAGGCGAATGTTGGTGACCATGCGCCGGTTGTTCTCATCCATGTAAATGCCGTGTTCGACGTCGTCCATGTTGCCCCACGACCACTTTTCCATCACGTTCTCATACATGATGTCAGTGCCAATGGACCCCAAAATGTTGGGGTTGTCGTTCTTGGGATATTTCAAAGGAACAAGGCGGTAGGCCAGTCCTTCCAAGCGGAAGAACTTTTCCAAGCCCAAATAGCTGTCGGGACCCGTGGTGACCGCGAAGTAAATGGGGCGTTCCCAATTGTTGTTGGCGATCATGTTCAACGCTGCGTAGTGGTTTTTGGTGATGTACGCAGGCGTGGCACCTGTGCCATTGGCCAAGGTCCACTCCACAGCGTCCACGAGGTATTTCGTCTCTTCAGGGCTCACCAGACCTGACGCCAAAACAGCTGCAGAATCCACCGGAATGCGGAAGGTGTTTCCGGGGAGCGAATAGTACCCCTTCTGTCCAGGGAATTGCTGCAAATTCTCGTCATCCAGGGTGAATTCCATGGCTTCAAGCAAGTCCACAGCTTGGCTTTGTCGGTCCACCAAAATCACGTCACGCGTCCCTTGACGGTACTTCTCCTCGTCCATCAAGATGGGAAGCGGCGCACTCTCGTAGGCCCGACGACGCATCTGATCGATGTACCAGTCTGTGTTGAGCAGGCTCAAGTTGCACACCCGAACGTCGGTGCGGATGCCTTCCACTTCTTGGGCGTACCACAAGGGGAAGGTGTCATTGTCGCCGTTGGTGAAGATGATGGCATTGGGCGCCAGTGAATTCAAGTAGTTCTTGGCCATGTCGACCCCGGTGCGACGGCGCGCTCGGCTGTGGTCATCCCACCCCTCTGCCATCATGAGCAGCGGCACCACAGCTGTCAATGCCACCACAACACCCGCCTTCACAGAATCGCCCATGGAGGCCTTGCCGAGGGCCCATGACACCGCATAGAGCACGGCCGCAACGACCCCCATGAACAGCACGCTGTAGGACAAGGAGTGGGATCCACCCGTCATGGTTTCCATGAGGAAGAACACCACACCCGCCACCAACG
>JBMZAL010000329.1:0-1211 GCA_049611325.1 Flavobacteriales bacterium | reverse complement strand
ACTCAAGGCCAAGCTTGCTGATGTGCCTTCGATGGAGGGCATGGAGTTGTCCAGCCAGGTTAGTGTGGACGAGCCACGGGAAGCAGGCGAGGGAGGGGAGCACCGTGTGGCGCTGCTCGACTTGGGTGTCAAGGAGAGCATCGTACGCTGCTTGGTGGACCGTGGCTGCCACGTCAAGGTGTTCCCGTGGGACAGCAAGGCGTCAGATCTCCTTGCGTGGAACCCTGAGGGAATCATGTTGAGCAATGGACCGGGCGACCCGGCGGCCATGCCTGGCGTGGTGAATGAGGTGCGCGAATTGGCGGCCTCGGGGGTGCCGGTGTTTGGCATTTGCCTCGGACACCAGGTCTTGGCTCTGAGTCAAGGGTTGACCACGGAAAAGATGTTCAATGGTCACCGAGGGGTGAATCACCCTGTGAAGAACCTGATCAGTGGCAAGTGTGAAATCACGTCGCAGAACCACGGGTTTGTGGTCAGCCGTGAGGCGCTCGAGACTGCCACGGAGGTGGAGGAGACGCACGTTCACTTGAATGACAACACCGTGGCGGGCATTCGTGTGAAAGGAAAGCCCGTCTTCAGTGTCCAATACCACCCGGAGGCATCTGCGGGTCCACACGACAGCCGTTACCTGTTTGACGAGTTTGTCGCCAACATCGCAAAAGAGAAATCTGCCGTCTTGCAATGAACGACGGTCAATCCAAGGGACAGGGTCCCTTTTAATACATCTTACTGATGAGTTACATCGATTACGTTCACGCCCGCCAAATCTTGGATTCACGCGGCAATCCCACCTTGGAGGTGGAAGTTGGAACAGGTGACGGATCATTTGGCCGTGCGGCGGTTCCCTCTGGAGCGTCCACGGGTGTCCACGAAGCGGTCGAGCTTCGCGATGGCGGAGACGCCTGGATGGGCAAGGGCGTGGAGAAAGCCGTTTCTCACGTCAACATTGAATTGCAAGAAGCACTTGTGGGCTTCGACGTCACCGACCAGCGTCTCATTGACGAGACCATGCTCGAAGTGGACGGCACGGAGAACAAAGGCAACTTGGGCGCCAACGCCATCCTCGGCGTGAGCCTCGCAGTGGCGCGCGCTGCTGCAGACTGCTTGGGCCAACCCTTGTACCGCTACGTGGGTGGTGTGAATGCCCGGACGTTGCCTGTTCCCATGATGAACATCTTGAACGGTGGATCGCACGCTGACAACAAGATCGA
>JBMZAL010000328.1:0-1213 GCA_049611325.1 Flavobacteriales bacterium | reverse complement strand
CCCAACGCGTCAATCACGTTTCCGTCGCAGTCGCATGCGCCTTCAGCGATGCCGTTACCGCCACACACACCGCACTCATCGAGCTGGTTGCCGTCGCAGTCGCAGTCGCCTTCAGGGATGTCCGCACATCCACATTCGTAGATCTCACCGGGTCCGTTGCAGACGCCACATGCGTCATACGCCCCAACACAATCGTCGATGTCGTCACAGAGGCCGTCCTGGTCGAGGTCGGCTGTGCACGTGCCTCCACACACGCCGAGGGCGTCGTTGACGAGGCAAGAACCGTCGTCTTCATTGGCATCTTCTGCGTAGTTGCAAGCTTCTGGGTCCGTGCACCCGGGAATGACAAATTCGCACGAGCCGTCGTCGTATTCGGCTGCAGGGTCGAAGTTTTCGGCGCTCTCATCCGTGCATCCGCACGCGTTGCCGCCACCTTCAGCTGTGAACGTGCCTGCACCGTCGAAGAGGAAATTCAGCACCTGGGCTTGGTCGCCGTCGCCCATGGGAAAGACTTGGACGTTGATTTGGCCTGAGACGTTGCCTGCGGTGGTCACTTGAAGGACAATCACCTGTTGGTTGGCGTCGGGAGAGGCGTTGCCTGCATCGTTCAGCACAAACCACGATGAACCCACAATCATGTCGGCCACGAGGTTTGTGGCGCCATCCGTGAGGAAGAATGGGGTGATGCTTTGGTCGGGATCTTCCGCAATCCCGGGGTCTGCAGCACCTGCAATGCCAGAGGTGGAGGCTGGTCCGGTCAATCCAATGGTGGCGTAGGTGTCGTCCGCCATTTCTGGAAACGTTGCCAAGAAGGCCGGATTGATGCCCGAGGCGCTCCAGCTGGTGTTCAGCGTGGTGTTGTAGGCTCCGCTTGGGACGTTCACCAAAAGGGGTTGCTCGCTGTTGCCAAACACCGCACTGAAGGTGTCGCTGGCGTCCACCATGTCCACGTAAAAACGGTATCGGGTGAGGCCCGCAGTTGTGGCTTCACTCGGTTCCACGGTCAAGGTGTATCCCAATGCTGTGGAAGGTCCGTCGCACCCACAGAACTGGCATGAGCCGTCGTCCACGTTGGCGCTTCCGTCGTAGTTGCACGCCGCGGAGTCGGTGCAGCCAAGCACTTCTTCCATCGGGAAGGTGCCGGCACCATCGAAGCTGTTGGTGATGCGCACTTGATCGTCCCCTTCTCCCATGGGAAAGACTTGGTAGTTGA
>JBMZAL010000327.1:0-1234 GCA_049611325.1 Flavobacteriales bacterium | reverse complement strand
GACAAACACGTTGAGGTAGTCGTCCCCAAGCCAAGAGGTCAGGGCTTTGACCTCGGTTTGGTCTGCGCCCGGGAGGGTCTCAAGGGAAGCGATTCCGTGCTCTGCAAAGCCCGGAACGCCCGAGCCGTCGACCCGAACAATGCCCGTGGTGGGCAGGCCGTCGGGCGTGCGTTTGGCCAGCTCAAACTCCACAAACACATCGACCCCCAAGCCGTCTCCATTGCTGCCAGCAACCTTGCGGAAATCTTCATTCAAGGCGTGGACGGCGGACAGGATTTGGGCGTCGCTGATGTTTTCTTCGACGCCGATGGGCGAGCCGCGATGGATGACGTGCACCACCAGGGGGAGGGTGTAAACTTCCAGCGAATCAGAGACGGCGAGGGCCGCGCCTTGATGCCAAGCCGCATCGAAGGCAGCCTTGTTGTCGAGGTAGACCGGAGATGTGGAGGTCAAGGCGTGATGGGCCAGGTCCGTGCCGCAGGGAGGAAGGCCCATGGGGTTTTGGGCAGAAGCAGAGCCTGCCATTGTCAGAGACAACAGGAGGGATGCAGCGTGTGCCACATCCCTCCAAAGGTGTTTTGAAATGTTTGTTGCGATGCTCAAAGGTCATCCACTTCTGAGCAGTACAAGCCAAAGAACTGCAACAAGTCCAGCAAGTCCTCCAATTGAATGTGACCGTCCCCGTTGACGTCGCCATAGCAGGAGGAGATGCAGGTGCCGTTGTCCATGGTGGCCAGCGGATCGTAGTTGGGGGCGGTGGGGAATGTGCAGCCCACCACTTCGTCGGCGTCACAGAGGCCGTTTTGGTTGTAGTCGCTGCAGCAGTCTTCGGGGTTGCCGACGCAGGTGTCCACGTCGTCACAAATGCCATCGCTGTCGGCATCGGAAGTGCATCCGCCGCCACAGACGCCAAGCACGTCGAGTTGGTTTCCATCACAGTCGCAGTTGCCTTCGGGGATGTCCGTGCAACCGCATTCGTAGATCTCGCCAGGTCCGTTGCAGACGCCGCACGCGTCGAGCTCACCCACGCAGTCGTCGACGTCGTCACAGATGCCGTCGGCATCGTCGTCCGCCTCGCAGCTGCCGCCGCACACGCCGAGTGCGTCAAGCTGGTTGCCGTCGCAGTCGCAGTCGCCTTCAGGGATGTCGGTACATCCGCATTCGTAGATCTCGCCTGGGCCGTTGCAGACGCCGCACGCGTCGAGCTCACCCACGCAGTCGTCGACGTCGTCAC
>JBMZAL010000326.1:0-1237 GCA_049611325.1 Flavobacteriales bacterium | reverse complement strand
GTGAGCGGATTGGGTTTCCTGATGTTGCAACCAACAGTCGATCAGCCATCCTTTGGCCACTTGGGGATTGCGGAACACCCTAAAAGGAACCTCAGAGGAAAAGAACATCCACCGGATGCGGTGCCTCAACGCGGTGATGCCTGAGGGCACAACGGCCGCACGCGCCACCACCCCTTCCGAGGCTTCCTTCGTCATCCAAAACGACAGCACTTCTTGGTCGAAGACCTCGATGTCCGCGGGAATCACATGGAGGACTGTGCCGCTGTGCTCAGGGCAGAGTGCCTTGCGCTCCTCTTCGATGCGGCGCGCCGCGTTTTCATCCAGCAGGTGATCGGCATGGTGCACCACGGCACACATGCCCGAGGCCCAGGTGTAGTCTGCGCGTTCAGAAGAACTTTTCAATCCATGTTCCACGTCCTCAAGATGAGGAGGAGCATGCGCGGTTTTGTGTCAACCGATGCGAAAGTGTTCACACCCCAATGGGCATTTCATCGGAATCCCACAGAAACAGCGCGTTATTCGCAGCTGTAGTCGCTGATGCCACTGGGCGCTGGGGAGCAAAAGTTGAGGGCCGCCGTCAAGTCGCCCTCCTGCAAATGCTGGATGGTTTGCTTGGTGTATCCCAAACCGTACACCCCCAAGGTGCTTCTGGATCCCCACAGCCCGACGCCGCCCATGGGCTCGCCGTCGTCGCCAATCACTTCGATGTTCGTCCAGGTCGGCCGGTCCTGCACAATGCTGTTGGTGGTCTCGTTGACGTCCAGGTAAATGGCCAAGTCTTGGTTCGCGACCTGCAGCACAAAGTCGAAGGCGCGCTCCATTTGGAATTCTTCGTCATAGGAGCCCAAGACGCGACGGATGCGTGGGTTGGCTTCCAACCGCGTGCTCAACTCGCCATAGAGACGCTGGCACTCGAAGGGCTCGTCGATGGTTTGAAAGCCGTTGAGGCCGTTGACTTCTCGGGTCCCCACGGAGAGGGTCACGGTGCGGTCCCGGGCACTGTCCAACAAAGTCAAGGCATCGTCGGCGTAGTAACGCTCCTCAAAGTGCACGACCAAGGTCGCCGTGTACAGGCTTGCCCCTGGGGACGTGGTCCACTTGAACGGGAAGTTGGGGTAGGTCGCTGAACCATCCGGGTTGACCGCCGCAAAGCCCATTTTGTAGTTGGGCAAGTTCGGCGGTGGCTGGTTGATGGCCCCCACACTCGACTCCACCATGGTCGTGGTGGACCGGGCTT
>JBMZAL010000325.1:1016-1239 GCA_049611325.1 Flavobacteriales bacterium | reverse complement strand
TCGAGTGGCCCCTTGACCTCTGGCAGACCTTTGTGTCCAGCTCTCTCGGCGTCTCTATACCGATTCTGGTCAACCACCCCCGCACGCTCTGCGCATGCAAGAAGCACCTTCTAGGACATTTGCCCGACCATGTCCACTGCTGTCAGTCTGTGGCTGCTTCTACCCAGCCCTCGGCCTTCGCCCCCTTGGGTAATAAACGTCATCATCATCATTTGGTGCTCTG
>JBMZAL010000325.1:0-1006 GCA_049611325.1 Flavobacteriales bacterium | reverse complement strand
CCGCTATTCTGTTCCCTCGATCATCAAGTGCGCGTACAAACGGATGTTACAGCAAGCAGCGGGAAGCAAGGCGGAGATGTCCCGTCACGGCAGTACCTTCATCACAACGGAGCTCCTCGCGACTTGGTCTTTGATCTCACCCTCACGCACGAGCGGTGGGGCGACACGGACGACCCTCACAAGATGGGTAAGCTGCGTCACCCGGCCGACATCAACAAGCCGCTCCACGAAGCGGCCAAGGAAAAAGTTGCGAAGTACCAGTCAGATTATGCGAATGACCGCCGCATCAGCTTCATGCCCGCAGCCTTCAGCACCTCGGGCCGTATCGACGCGGAGTTCCTCCGCCTGCTGTTCTACCACGCTCACCGCGAGAGCGAGGAGTTCTTCAGACTTACGGGTCAGCTAGCGCAGCCCAACCAAGACTATGTCTTCTCCAAACGCGCAGCTTTCTTCAACGGTCTCAAGAACAAGGTTGGACACATCATGGCCAGGGCTTCAGCGCTTAGAGTTAACCTCAACCTCCAACCTTCTGCCCCCTCTCTCCCTCGCCCCTCTGCCCGCAACAAGCACGCCCATCATCTCTATGCCCTTAACCTCTCCCACCACATCCTTCCTCCCCGACCTGGCGCATGAGCGCGCGACTAGCCCCCTCTTCAAGGCCTCTGCCTTCGCTTTTCGTAGCTTTCCTCTTCTTATTTGTCTTCCCTCGGCCTTCGCCCCCTTGGGTAATAAACGTCATCATCATCATGCCCTTCGTCGCACCCGCGTCTGCCCCCGCGCCCACGACGACGACGTCCTACACCCACATCCACATCCGGTGGCTTTCTGAGTAGCTCTAGGTTGCTTGCCTGCCTTAGTGCATTGGTGTCTAGAATACACCGTATTCCTAGCCCCCAATTTACGCAACGCGTTTTTCTCAATAAAGCCCACCGTCAATCAAAAAAATCCAAAAACCACATCCTTCCTCCCCGACCTGGCGCATGAGCGCGCGTCTAGCCCCCTCTTC
>JBMZAL010000324.1:0-1245 GCA_049611325.1 Flavobacteriales bacterium | reverse complement strand
GCGAGGGCAGCCAATGGGGGGAAGAGGTCGGGGCTGTCGGTGAGGTCGACGGTGAAGGATTTGGGCTTGCCCGCCATGATCTGAACGCCTTCGTCTGTGCCCGCCAAGCGGCAACCTCCAAACAGCAAGGCGCCTTTGATGGCTTCGTCTGCCTGGGTGTAGGTGCTGTGCAGGCCTTCCACATTCAGGTGATGGGGAGCGCACAGGGCACCGATTCCCAGCAAGAATGCGGCTGCGGACCAATCCCCATCGATGGCCATGTCCTGGGCTTGTGCCCGTTGGTTGCCAGGGACGCGCAAGAGCAACGTTCGCGCATCTTCATCTTCTTCCAAGAGTTCGATGTCCATGCCCATGTCTTCGAGCACTTCCAGGGTCATTTGAACGTAGGGACGGCTGACCACGCCGTGGAGGTTGAGGACCGAGTCGCCCTCGGCATGGGCAAGCGCGCACAGCAGGCCGGTCAGAACTTGGCTGCTGCCTGCAGCATCCACGCTCACATCACCGCCTCGAAGCGGTCCTTTGATGCAAGGGTGTTCGCCGGGTGCGGTTTGGGTGACCGTCACGCCAAACGCACTGAGGGCCTCTGCCAAGCCGTCGAGGTTTCGGGTCAACAGGCTTCCAGCGCGTTCAAGCGTCAGAGGCGCGTGGTGCAAGGAGGCCAACACCCCAAACATGCGCAGCCCCAATCCAGATTCTCCCGTGGTCAATGTGGTGTCTCGAGGTTGCAAAGGGAATTGGCCGTGGATGGCCACGGCATCCTCCCCGAGTTCGACCTCCGCACCGAGTTGGGCAGACATCATCAATGCGTGGGTGCAGTCGTCCGACTCGGAAGGGCGCGTGATCATGGTTCGGCCTTGTGCGAGGGTGGCCAACGCGACGACCCGTTGCATGATGCTCTTGCTCGGAGGAGCCCACACGATGTCACCCGTCAAGGTACTCGGAAGAATGCGCAGGATCATGCCTGAGGCTTTCGGCCGGTGTAAATCGTGGCGATGCCGCCTGTCAAGTTGCGCGCTTGGACGTCGCGGTATCCCGCTTGGCGCATTTGGTCCAGAAAGGCTTCACCTTCTGGGAAGGCTTGGACACTCTCAGGTAGGTAGGTGTAGGCAGAAGGGTCCTTGCTGACCCATTTGCCCAACGTGGGCATGATGTGCTTGAAATACAGGCCAAACACCTGCTTGATGGGAAAATGCTTGGGCTTGCTGAATTCCAAAACCAGGCCCAACGCCCCTGGCTTCAATACCC
>JBMZAL010000323.1:0-1262 GCA_049611325.1 Flavobacteriales bacterium | reverse complement strand
CAGCTTGCGCAGGCTTTCTTCGAACGACCGCGACTGGGCATTGGTGCGATACAGAATGGCGAAGTCCTTGTACTGGCATTGGTCGTGGCCGCGCACTTCAAAAATGCGGTTGGCCACAAACCGTCCTTCGTCGTTGTCTGAGGTCGCACGGAAGACCTTGATCTTTTCGCCCTCGGCGTTGGAGGTCCACACCTCCTTGGGGATTTGGTCTCGGTTGTTGGCAATGACCGAGTTGGCCGCCTTCACGATGTGAGAGGTGGAACGGTAGTTCTGCTCTAGTTTGAACAGTTTGGCCTCGGGGTAGTCCTTTTTGAAGTTGAGGATGTTCTGGATGTTGGCCCCGCGAAAGGCGTAGATGCTTTGGGCATCGTCTCCCACCACACAGACATTCTCATGCACCGCACCCAGTTGCTTGATGATGAGGTACTGGGCGAAGTTGGTGTCCTGGTACTCGTCCACCAAGATGTAGCGGAAGCGGTGCTGGTACTTGTTGAGCAAATCTGGGAAGTCCCGAAGCAGCACATTCATCTTGTACAAGAGGTCGTCGAAGTCCATCGCGCCCGCCCGAAAGCATCGGATTTCATACTGCGCATAGATGTCGGCCAACATGGGGCGGCCTGACTGTTGGTCTTCGGAACGGATCTCCGCGTGCTCCGCGTACGCGCGTGCGTCGATGAGGTTGTTCTTGGCGGAGCTGATTCGGGATTGCACGCCGGCGGGCTTGTACACTTTGTCGTCGAGCCCCATGCCTTTGATGATGTCCTTCAACAGGCTGCGACTGTCCTGCGTGTCGTAGATGGTGAAGTTTCGCGGGTAGTTGATGCGCTCGCACTCGATGCGAAGAATGCGGGCAAACACACTGTGAAAGGTTCCCATCCAGAGGTTCTTCGCCTCGCTTTCCCCCACCAGCTTGCCGATGCGATTTTTCATCTCGCGGGCGGCTTTGTTGGTGAAAGTCAAGGCCAAAATCGAGAACGGGTCCACCCCCTGCGTCATCATGTGGGCAATGCGGTAGGTCAGAACCCGTGTTTTCCCCGAGCCCGCACCTGCAATGACCATCATGGGGCCATCGACGTTCGCCGCAGCTTCGCGCTGCGCGTCATTCAAATCGTGGAGAAAATTCACAAGCCGAAGGTAAGGTTTCGAGTTGCATCGCTGATGAACTTTGGGCACACGCTGGTCTCAAGGGGACGATGACGGCTGTTGGAGAATTCACCAGAAAAATCTCGCGCCACCCCTTGTTTTTTCATTGGTTTCCTCTA
>JBMZAL010000322.1:0-1268 GCA_049611325.1 Flavobacteriales bacterium | reverse complement strand
GTCGAGAAGACAATGTCGGGGTCGAGCACGAGGGGAAATGCCGGATCGTAATCGCCCACGTCAAACCGCACGACCTGACCTTCGAGCGCGTAGCTGACCTCCACGCTTTTGAGGTTGCCATTCACGTTTTGGTAGGCGTAGGGCGCGCCCAACCGGGCTTCGCCGGTTTCCCCGAGTTGAATCCAAATGCTGCCGTCTTCTTGGACGTTGAGGGTCACACCCTCGTGACGGATCGCCACGTAGGTGGGGTCGGCCCCTGGCTGCACGATCCAATCTTCTTTCCACCCTGGACCGGGCACGTCGGCCCGGTCACCCGGCGAACGTGGTCCCACCCGGAGGTCGATGCCGGGCCACACGTCATGCAATTTGAAGCGGGTCTCCGGCACAAGGCCTTCCGCCCACTTCGAAGGGTCTTGGCCCTTGTAAATGTTCACGCGGTGGCTGGCTTCCGTCATGGCTTCGTGCACGGGCTGCGCAGAGGCGCCTTCCCAAGTCATGCGCCAGCCGTGGCTGACCAAATCGCCCGAGGGCGCGGTCGCCCCTTCGAAGTGGTGATCCCACAATTCCCCGTAGCCGTCTCCGGCCATCCACACGTTCATCCCATCCGATTCCAGCCACGTGACGCCACCTGCCCATTCCGCACGCATCTGCGCAGGAACGTCCCACTGGCCCTCGTTGGGGAGCCAGTGAAGGCCTTGGTTTTGGGCGGACAAGGGCGCGCAACACGCGAGTCCCAAGACCACCCACGCGCATGCTTGGAGACGGGTCATCATCACGAAAGTAACGTTCGGAGCAATGTGAGAACAGCACACATCGCGCTCAGGTTGCGCTCCGGGCCTCGCCAAAAAACCTTATGACAACTCGTCGCTGAGCAGGCGCATCTCGATGGACGGCGCCATTTTCTCGTGGAGAATGCGGTAAACGGCTTCGGCGATGGGGATGTCGACGTCGAACTTTTGGTTCAAGGCGTGGATGCCCTGCGAGCCTGTGAAGCCCTCCGCCACCATGTCCATTTCGAGGATGGCCGACTTGACGGTGTAGCCCTTTCCGATCATGGTGCCGAGGGTGCGGTTTCGGCTGTGCGGGCTGTAGGCGGTGACAAGCAAGTCGCCGAGGTAGGGGCTGCCCTTGACGTCGCGGTCAATTTCGTGAACGGCGGCGAGGAACCGCTTCATCTCCTGGCTGGCGTTGCTCACGAGCACGCTGATGAAGTTGTCGCCGTAACCGAGGCCGTGGGCGATGCCCGCCGCGATGGCGTAGACGTTTTT
>JBMZAL010000321.1:0-1271 GCA_049611325.1 Flavobacteriales bacterium | reverse complement strand
GGCGTCCATGCCTTCCGCAAAGCGGGGAATGTACGTGGCGAGTGGGGCCTGTTCGTCCACCAGCCCCTGGCCCACCGCCATGCCCACGGCCATCGCCGCAATGGACTTCACCATCGAAAATGAGTTGGACAGGGTCGTGGTGTCGTGTCCACGGAAGTAGGACTCGTGCACCAAACTGTCGTGTTGGATGACCAAGAAGCTCGCGGACTTGTTGGCGTCGTGCCAGGCCCGGGCCTCCTCGGAGAGGACTGCCTTGCCCCACAACGGACCTTCCGGCCAAGGCTGCGGGTTGGAGGACGCGGGGATGGTTCGGACGTGTTCGCGGAACTGGAGGTCGTCGATTTGGGCATTTTCCCATCCACGCAGCCAGGTTTCACGGATGCCCCCCCACAGGTAATCGTGGTTGGTCAGGTAAGACAGAGCGACGATGGCCAACAAGGACCCTCCCACAATGCGAACAGCGTTTCTCATGGAATCGATTTCAGGCGCAAGGTCGGCACATTGGCCTCAACGCACTTCACGCCATTCAAAGAGCGCCGCCAGATGCCGCGTCATGTGGCTTTTGACCTCCTCGACGTTGACGGGGGCGCCCGTTTCACGCGCAAGGGACGTGACGCCGCGGTCGGAGATGCCGCAAGGCACGATGAGGTTGAAGAAGTCCAAATCGGTGTTCACGTTCAGCGCCAAACCGTGCATGGTCACCCAACGGCTGCACTTGACCCCAAACGCGCAAATTTTCCGAGCGGCTGACCCCGATTCAGGGTCGATCCACACGCCCGTCAACCCCTCAATGCGGCCGGCCTTCACGCCGTATTCCGCACACGTTCGAATGACTGCCTCTTCGAGAAAGCGCAGGTATTTGTGGATGTCCGTGAAGAATTGGTCGAGGTCCAAGATGGGGTATCCCACAAGCTGTCCCGGTCCGTGGTACGTGATGTCGCCTCCACGGTTGATGGGGTAGTACTGCACCCCGAGTTCCTTCAACCGCTCGGGGGGCGCCACGACGTTCGCCGCGGCACCGCTCTTGCCCAAGGTCAGGACGTGTGGGTGCTCTACCCACAGCATCTGCGACTCGGGCAACGCCAAATCGCGGTCGCCCTCCGGTCCGGGCTCTGTGGTGGACAATCCGGCGTTGCGTCGGGCGATTTTGGCCTTCACCATGTCCTGGAAAATCTCCTCTTGAAGATCCCAACACGGCTTGTAATCCTTGCGCCCCAGGTCGCGCACCCGAACCCCCTTGATCATGCGTGACCGGAGAGGGTGTTCTTCAA
>JBMZAL010000320.1:0-1300 GCA_049611325.1 Flavobacteriales bacterium | reverse complement strand
AACCGCCGAACGCGGTCAACCACGCCAGGATGTCGGAGACGCCCACGGCCCCATCCTCGTCGAGGTCGGACCATCCACAATCCGTGGTGCAGCCAAAGTTGCTGAGCATGTCGAGCAAGTCGGCGATGTCAACGATGCCGTTGCAATCGCCGTCGGCGAGCGCACACAGCTCACAGGTGCCATCGTCGTATGTCGCCTCGGCGTCGTAATTCGAGGCCGCTTCGTCGGTGCAGCCGAGAACTTCGACGTTGGTCAGGTCAAAGGGCGCGCCCTCGACCACCATGAGGCCCAACACGTTGCCGTACGTCCCATCGGTCTCCACCAAAGCCATGCTTGCTTGGCCGGACAACGCCTGGCCGTCAAGGACGGTGAATTGCCCCATCAAGTGCAGGCCGTCCACCACCACGCGGTCGTTCCAAATGGAGGCCGCCACCGCAAGCATGCCTGAACCGCTGGCGCTTGCAGACGACCAGTCGCCTGCCTCAAAGGAAAGCCTTTGGCCTGGCGCCATCCGCGTGAAGGTGTAGGGCGTTTCCACCGTGGCCGGTCCGGCCCACATGTCGCCTACCGTCCAGAACGACGAAAACTCCACTTCAGGAAGGACGCTGACGAACAGCGGATTCATCAGCGCTTGGCTGGGCAATGCATCTTCGCCTGCCCCCGAAAACGCCGACACGTACAAGCCTCCTGGCGCTTCGATGAACCACGGCGCTTGTTCGTCGCCCCACAGCCCCATCATGCGCAATTCATTCGCAGGGAGCCACGCAAAATCCGCATACAAACGGTACGTCTTGGCTCCCGCTGGAATGTCGCCAAGGCCCGCATCGTGGTCGGCCACAAGCTCCAAGACCCATCCTTGGAACGTGGAGGGGATGGTGTCCACCAAGGTCAAGACCTCTTCTCCTCCTTGCTCCTGACAGTACTGGTTTTGCAGGCTCGTGACGAGGATGAAATCGTGCACATTGCGCGTCCCGTCACCATCCAAATCGCACATGCCTGGTTCCACCCCCGAGTCGCTCGGGATGGAATCTCCCCATCCGTAGGTCAGCAGCTGAGAAAGGAAATCGGTGTTGGTAACGACTTCATCGCCGCTGCCATCAGCGCAGGAGCAGGGCAGGGTTTGAGCTTGGATGGCGGAAAAGCCAATCATGGCCAACGCGAGCATGAACGTGCATCGAATCATGCATCAAGGTAAGGCCAATTATTGAGAATCAGACGCCTGCAGTGAATGCCAAGCCGTACAACTTCATCTGCTTCACCATGGATTGCAGGCCGTTGCTTCGGGTGGGGCTCAGGTGGC
>JBMZAL010000319.1:0-1305 GCA_049611325.1 Flavobacteriales bacterium | reverse complement strand
ACGTCCGGGTGAGCATCGATGAACGCGCAGCAGCGCACCACGCGTTGGGCTTGGCCTTGGCCACCTGGACCCCTGTGCCTGTGGTGTGCACCTCGGGAACGGCAGCCTTGAACCATGGCCCCGCTTTGGCAGAGGCCTATCACGCACGCATCCCCCTCCTCAGCATCACGGCCGACCGCCCTGCGGAGGTCATTGGCCGAGGACATGGCCAAACCCTGAACCAAGCAGGTGTGCATGCTCCGCACACGGTCCATCACGATGTGCTGGACGAATCCACCATGGACGTCGACACCCTGGCTACCAAGGCGCGCCATGCGGTGCGTCAGGCGCTGCACGGAGGCCCCGGACAATCCGCCGGACCTGTGCACCTCAACGTGCCTTTCGAAGAACCGCTTTACGACCTTGCCCCTGCAATCACCTTGCCCTCGTCTGTGCAGACGGAACAGGGCTCCACCACAGACCACGCTGACCTTGAGATTCCCGACGCCCTGCGGGCGGCGCTCGATGGCGGCAAGGTGCTCGTGGTCGCAGGCCCTCGGCCGGCTGCGGCCCACCGCAAGCCACACGCCACACTTGAGGTCAACCTTCCTTGCCTCGCAGAACGCGGGGCGTGTGTGGAAGGACCATGGGTCGTGCATGGCGGCGAACGCCTGCTCCATGACGGGCAATGGCCAGGCGCCCTCAAGCCTGAAGCGATCATCACCGTCGGTTTGCCCCCCATGTCCAAAGCACTGCGTGCGGCCCTCGCCGGCGTGCCGCATTGGCATGTTGGGACCGATCTGAAGGGTGAAGGATCCGGTTGGGACATTTGGGCCACGTTCCAAGGCGAGGTGCCTGCTTCGGTGCTTTCCACTCCCGCCATGGCACATGCCAAACAGACATGGGGACAAGCCAAAGCCCTCCTCCAAGACGTTCTCACTGCACAAAAGCCCGAATGGAGCGATTTGAGCGCCTGGCACACCCTGGTAGACACATGGTGCAGCTGGGATGCAGAAACGCGCCCAAAAGCCCTTCATGTGGCCAACAGCGCCTCAGCACGGTATGCCCAATGGTCCGACTTGGGCAAAGCGCTCGGCCGCGATGCCGCATTCCACGCCAACCGTGGAGTGGCTGGGATCGATGGATGCACCTCCACCGCCGTGGGATGGGCTGCAGCCACAGGAAAGGCCACGTGGCTGGTCACTGGAGACGTGGCCTTTCACTATGACGCCAACGCCTTGCTCACGAATCCAGTGCCTTCTGACCTTCACATCGTGGTGATGAACAATGGCGGAGGCGGAATTTTCCGATGGCTTCCAGGCACCA
>JBMZAL010000318.1:0-1310 GCA_049611325.1 Flavobacteriales bacterium | reverse complement strand
ACGGACGGCAGGAAGCGACTCGAACGACAGCGGGGTGCCCGGCCTGGAGTTGGACCACAACGGCAACTTCAAAGCGTTTGACTTTGAGGCGCAAGTCCACAGCGTGTTCGCCAACGTCAAATCCATCCTCGAGGCCAGCGGAAGCAGCTGGGAACAACTCGTCGACGTCACCGTCTTCCTCGTGGACATGAACCGCGATTTCCACACGTTCAACCGCCTGTACGCCGAGTACTTCAAGGACAACCAGCCTTGCCGAACGACAATGGAAATCAACCGATTGCCGACCCCAATCGCCATCGAATTGAAGTGCATCGCCACGGTGGAGTGACACCCTGAGGTGCATGCGAAAACGCGGATGAACGCGTTGGAGGTTCGTTGACAACCCTTGTGACAACCTGCGGAAACGCGGCTTGCAAGGGGAAGTCCCTTTCCGAACTTGCACGCATGTCCACGGACCCGAACACTGACCACAACTTCGATCCCGCGATCCTCGACAAGCTCAAGCAGCTGCAGGAGAAATACGCGGCGATGGGGCAAGACCTCAGCAGCTACCTCGACGGCTTGCTGTACGCCGACTACCGCACGTACTGGGACCTGATTCACCTCGACACGTTGTTGAGCCTGCAGCGACCCCAAACCCCCATCCCCGACGAAGTCGTCTTCATCGTTTACCACCAAATCACGGAGCTCTACTTCAAGCTCTCGCTTCACGAATTTGAGCGCATGGCGCAAGAGGCGCGCGAGAATGGCGGTGCCGTCAGCGAGGCCTTTTTGCTCGAGCGGGTGCGCCGGGTGAACCGCTACTTTGAAGCCCTGACCACCAGCTTCGACATCATGGTCGACGGCATGGACCCTGCAGAGTTCATGAAGTTCCGCATGTCCCTCCTGCCCGCCTCTGGATTCCAAAGTGCGCAGTACCGGATGATCGAAATCTGTTCCACGTCCCTGGACCGCATTGTGCACCACAACCTGCGCGACCAGTACGCCGAGCACACCATCTCCGATGTGCCTGAGCTCATGTCCCACCTCTACTGGCGCGAGGGCGCTGTCGAGTTGTCAAGTGGTGCCAAGACGTTGACCCTGAAGCAGTTTGAGGCCAAATACGACGAGGAACTTGAGAAACTGGCGCGCGGCATGTTCAGTGCCAATGTGCGCAAACTGGCGGCCGGCATCGAAGGCGGACCGTCGAAAGAGCTCGTGGATGCGTTGCGTTGGCTCGACGTCAACGTGAACGTCAATTGGCCGCTCGCGCACTACAAAAGCGCCGTTCGGTACTTGCACAAGGACCCCGTCGACATCGCGGCGACGGG
>JBMZAL010000317.1:0-1334 GCA_049611325.1 Flavobacteriales bacterium | reverse complement strand
GGTCGTCTTTTTAAACCACCAAGCCTTTGGTGATTTTTTTTTCGACGCCTTCGTCGTCCGATCTGTCAAAGAGTTTTGCTTTCCTTCGAAAGCGGCCGCAAAGGTAGTCAGTTTGTTTCCACCACCAAACGATGGGGAAGCTTTTTTTGGCTGCCTTGCCAACCGTCTGTCAAAAGTGACTCACCTTCCGTTGAAAGCGGCCGCAAAGATAGTGCATCTCTTTCTTGCACCAAGGCCAAACTCAACTTTTGTCAGACTTTTTTTCGAGTAGCAATTGTAAGTCATTGAATAGCTGAGACATCCCCTTTGAATCCGTGCCGTCATAAAACCCGCGCAGCCTGCCCTTCTCATCCACCAGCACGATGTTCTCAGTGTGCACGAAGTCCTGAAATCCCCCATCTCCTTCGTCCAAACAGGAGAAATAAGACCGTCGTGCCAGCTTGTAAATCTCCTTTTTCTCTCCGGTAAGGAACCACCAGAGCTCGGGGTTCGCGCCATGTTTCTCTGCGTATCTGTTCAATACACTCACACTGTCTGCCTGTGGGGTGACGCTGTGGCTCAGGATGCGCACTGACATCTGGGGGTCGAGACGGTCGTGGATGCGCTGAAGGTTTTGGGTCATCAAAGGACAAATCGTCGCACATCGGGAGAAGAAGAAGTCCACGACCAGGATTTGGCCTTCGACATCGGCAAGCCTCACGGTGTCCCCGAGGTGGTTCACCAGCTCAAAGTCCAAAATGCGATGGTCCTCTGCGCGCAAGGCCGATGGATCTACGAGGGCAGGGTTCAGCTGGGACGGTTGGTAGATCGGCAGATCTTCTTCCGGCTTGAAGTACATGAAGTACGCCACCAGCACAGACGTGAAGAAGATGACGAAGAAGGAGACAATGCGTGCCATGGTCAATCAGAAGTCGCTGGAGGGTGAACTTGTTCGCCGTCGATGAAGGTCTTGAGGATTTGGGCGTTCAAGACCTCATGCGGATCTGAGAGCTTGAGCCAATCGCGGTTGGTGACCACGAGATCCGCCCGCTTCCCCACTTCCAAAGATCCGGTCAAGGTGTCCATGCGGCTCGCAAGCGAAGCCCAAAGCGTCATGCCGAGCATGGCCTCTCTGGGCGTGAGTGCCTGGTCCATGTGGAATCCCTCTTCCGGGTACCGCGCGGCATCTTGGCGGGCCACCGCAGCCAAGAAGGTCTTGCGCGGATCGATGTCCTCCACGGGGAAGTCCGTCCCAAGCGGAATCATGCCCAACTGGTCCCGCAGGTCGGCATAGGCATAAGCGCGGCGAATGCGACCGCGACCGAGCCGAACCCCGGCCCAATACATGTCCGAGG
>JBMZAL010000316.1:0-1364 GCA_049611325.1 Flavobacteriales bacterium | reverse complement strand
TGTCCAAAGCTTTCCCAAGAAGCCAAGTCGCACGTTGGGCCTGAATCGGGGTCCAGCGCAGGTTTGTCGAAGACCATGCCACGACGGTTGTCTGACTCGGGGAAACCTCGCTCTGTCCAAGCATCCAGGACCTCTTTTTCGACCAGCTCCACGCCGCGCAGCGTGCCGCCACGCAGCCACAACTCACCGAGTTCGGCCAGGTCGTAGGCGTTGGAGAAGAGGCCTGCATGGCCACCGACTCCGCCTTGCATGGCGGCTCCGGGATCGTGCACCGTCCCGCGAACCACGCATTGGCGAAACACGTCATCCTTTTCTGTGGGTGCGATTTGGGTGGGGTCTAGGCCACGTTCCAAGGGCTTGAAGCCCATGCTGTACCAACCCAGGGGTGCTGCCACTTCGCGTTGAAACCACGACTCCAAATCCATGCCTCGTTCGGCAAACATGTCCATCCACAAGTAGAATCCCAGGTCGCTGTACTTGTACTTGCCGGGCGGCTTGAGTTCGGCGCCCAAAATCATGGCCCACACTGAATCGGTGTACGCTTCCTCGAGGTACAACTCGGGCGTGATTTCGATGTCGCATCCCGCGGTCGGCACTTGGCCAAACACCCCAGAACTGTCTTCCAAAGCGGCGAGGTAGAAGGGGATCCAGGGCTCCAATCCGGCTTGGTGCGTCAGAACTTCACGAACTGTGCGCGTGCCGAGTGAATGGTCTTCCAAACGAGGCAACACGGAGCGCAAGGGGGCGTCGACCTTCAAGTCGCCTGCCGCGGCCATCTGCATCAGTGCGTTGGCGGTCACGGCCACTTTGGTGATGCTTGCAAGGTCGTAGATGGCGTTGGGGGTGACGGGTGATGTGCCGTCGAGGGTGCCCACAGATTTGTCCATGACGATGTGCCCGCGGTGGGCCACCACGACACGTGCCCCGGGAAGGGCCTCTTCGGTCAAAGCGACTTCGAGCAGGCTGTCCACGCGCACGGAGACCTCAGACCATGCTGCGCTCCTTGCGTCCACCCACTTGCCCAGGCGTTGATGTCCTTCCCAGACGAGGCCATCGCCTTCGCGCCAGGGAGCGTCCATGGGGGACACAGGAAGCGTTCCCTGCACCGGCGTCACGCCCACCAAGGCATCCGCCACCGCTTCACACGTGCGTGCATCGTCTTGGTAAGCCACCATGATGCTTTGGACATGGGGCGCCACTGCGGCGAGGTCCTTGAGGGCGTATGGGTTGCCCATCCAGACCACAGTGACACGACGCGCATCGATGCCCTCGGCCGTCAGGGATTGGACCAGGGCCGATACCCCTTCGCTTTGCAACCCAAAATTGCGCGAGGGGCGATGGCTCATTTCGGAGGCGGTCACCAC
>JBMZAL010000315.1:0-1371 GCA_049611325.1 Flavobacteriales bacterium | reverse complement strand
TCGGCGTCATCTCCTGAACTGAGGCGTGATGGCATCGTCCCCCCAACGCATTGTGGTCGTGGGCCGAGGCCTTGCGGGTGCGCTGGTCGCGTGGCGATTCATGCAGCGCGGATGTCGCGTGGAGTGGTGGGGAGATGGCACCCACAGCGCCTCACGCGTGGCGGCGGGCATGTTCAACCCTGTGTCGTTCCGTCGCGTGGTGGAAGTTTGGAATGCAGGTGCGCACATGGCGGCGATGCGCCAAACCCTGCGAGAGTTGGAGGATGCGCTGGGACTGAACCTGCTTCACGATGTCCCGGTGGCCAAGGTCTTTGCCAATGAAGATTACCGGTCCACGTGGGACGATCGGTGGCCCCAACAGCACGGGGTGTGCCAATGGGCTTCACGTGGGGAAGAACTGGCAGAGGCAGGCATTGAGGTTCTTCAAGGACCTTCCGGCGTGGGACGCGTCCATGCATCAGGGTGGGTCGACGTGCCCGCGCTGCTCGACGGAATGGAACGCCACTTCTCGGACCAAGGGTTGCTCCAGGATCGCACTTGGTCGGTGAAGGATGGCCTCCCTGAAGGAGCGGATGCGGTGGTGGATTGCAGAGGCGTGGGTGCGGCCGAAGAGCTGGCCCAAGTGGGGGTGGCCGTCAACCCCAATCACGGGGACGTCCTGACGTTGAGCACTCCGTTGACCGGTCCCGGCGCATTGGACACCGCTGGCCACACCGTCAACAACGGCAAGTGGCTCCTGCCCACTGAGGTCAAAGAGGGGAAGCAGTGGTGGCGACTTGGGGCGTCGTATTCGTGGCACCGCATGAAGCCCACCCCCAATGCCCTGGCTGCGGACGAGCTGCGCGACCACATGACAAAGGCCTTGGACGAGGAGGGCGCTGAGGCCTTGCGCTCGGCACAGTTGGAGGCGCATCAAGCAGGTCTGCGACCGGCATCCCCGGATCGCCGTCCGACGGTGGGACCGTGGCCGGGTCAGCCCAAGGGAATCCTGATGCTCAATGGGCTGGGGACACGCGGCGTCTTGGTGGGTCCTGCCATGGCAACGCACCTCGTGAACTGGTGGCTGGACGGGGTGAATTTGCCCCCAGAAGTCCAAGCATCCCGCTTCAAATCGGTGCGCCAAAACGTGCCTGGTTTCCAAGATTGAGGTGTTCTTAACCCCCGCGCATCGGGGCGTGGCGCATGCCGATGACCTGTACTTTGGTTTCATGCTACACGACACCATTTCCAATGCATTGAACGAGCAAATTGGCCTGGAAGGCCAAAGCTCTCACACCTACCTCACGATGGCGGTTTGGGCCGAAACCCAAGGCTTTGACGGCGTCGCCGAATTCTTGTACACCCACTCGGAAGAAGAGCGTCAGCACATGC
>JBMZAL010000314.1:0-1389 GCA_049611325.1 Flavobacteriales bacterium | reverse complement strand
CGGAGGAGGCGCAGGCGCAGTTTGGCTTCTTGATGGACGCGTTCCAATACGGCGCGCCGCCGCACGGCGGGTTGGCCCTTGGGTTTGACCGCTTGTGCAGCTTGTTTGGCGGCAGCGACAGCATCCGCGATTTCATCGCCTTCCCCAAGAACAACAGCGGCCGCGACGTCATGATCGACGCGCCTTCGCCCATCCACGACGAACAGTACGACGAACTTTTCCTGCGCTCCACGGCGCCGGACGAGAACACCGACGCGTGACGCCTGTTGACTGACAAACTCTGAAACCCTCCACGATGTACCCTCCCGAACTCGTAGCCCCCATGAAAGCCGACCTCACCGAGGTTGGATTCTCCGAATTGATCACCGAAGCCGACGTCGACGCAGCACTCGCCAAAGAAGGCACGACGCTCGTGGTCCTCAACAGCGTCTGCGGTTGTGCAGCTGGCTCCATGCGCCCCGGCGTGAAGCTCGCGGTTCAGCACAGCAAGGTGCCCACAAACCTGACGACCGCGTTTGCAGGCGTCGACCGTGAAGCCGTCGACCGCGCCCGCAAATTCATGCTCCCCTACCCTCCTTCTTCGCCCTGCGTGGCGTTGTTCAAGGACGGTCGTTTGGCCGCCATGGTGGAGCGTCACCACATCGAAGGCCGAACCGCCGAGATGATCGCCGATCACCTCAAGATGGCGTTCGACGAATTCTGCTGAGCACCGACCCATGGCACGCGTCCTGACAGGCATCCAAAGCACCGGCACCCCGCACCTCGGAAACATCTTGGGGGCGATCAAGCCGGCGATTGAATTGGCGAACGAAGGCTCCAACGAGAGCTTCCTGTTCATCGCAGACCTGCACTCGTTGACGCAAATCAAGGACGGCGCCACCCTGCGCGAGAACACCTACGCGGTGGCGGCGACGTGGATGGCGTTTGGGCTCGACACGGAGCGGACGGTGTTCTACCGCCAAAGCGACGTGCCCGAATGCACCGAGCTCGCCTGGTACCTGCAGTGCTACTTCCCCTACTCGCGCATGACCCTGGCGCACAGCTTCAAGGACAAGCAAGACCGCCTCGGCGACGTGAACGCCGGGCTGTTCGCCTACCCCATGCTGATGGCGGCGGACATCTTGCTCTACGACGCGGACCTCGTGCCCGTGGGGAAAGACCAAATGCAACACCTCGAAATGACCCGCGACGTCGCAAGCCGTTTCAACCACGCCATGGGCGAGACGTTTGTGTTGCCGGAAGCCTTGACCCGAGAAGCCACGATGTACGTGCCTGGCCTGGACGGCGGCAAAATGTCCAAGTCGCGGGACAACACCCTGAACATCTTTGACGATCCCAAAGCGCTGAAAAAGCGCATCAACAAGGAAATCGTCACGGACGCCACGCCCC
>JBMZAL010000313.1:0-1390 GCA_049611325.1 Flavobacteriales bacterium | reverse complement strand
ACGTGCTGGAAGAGATAAACCAAAATCGAAACAATCTTTACAAGAACAGACATGTCAAGTTTAACAAATTGTTGTAACAATATCCAAAATAACAGTCACAATAATAACAACAATGACAACAACGGCAACAACGACCGCTTCATGCCGTTTGTCCCTGGACACGAGGACAAGAACGTCTTGACCATGTTGGACACCTACCAGATTCAGGTGTACAACCGTTGGGGCGACGTGCTCTTCCAAAACAACGGCATGCCTTTGCAATGGGACGGCCGCGCCAACGGCCAAGTGGTCGATCCCGGATCGTACATCGTCTCGGTGACGTACGAGGCCACCTGTGGCGGCGTCCAAAAGGGCGACCTGCAGACCACCCTCGAGGTCATTTACTGACCGCCGATCCGGGCCAAGAACGCCGCTTCGTCCATCAAGGGAATGCCGAGCTTCTCGGCTTTCTGAAGCTTGCTGGGGCCCATTTTGTCGCCGGCCAACACCAAGGTGGTCTTGGAGCTGATGCTCCCGACCAAACGGCCACCGTGGTTGGTGACGGCCGCTTTGGCCTCGTCGCGTGACATCGTTTCAAAGACCCCGCTGACGACCACCACTTCGCCTTCGAGCGCAGTGCCCAGGGGTTCTTCCAGCACAACCTCCATGTGCAAGCCCGCCTCCTGCAGGCGCTGCAACACCTCCAGAAAAGTCGCGTCCTGAAAATGATTGGCCACGCTCTCGGCCACGATGGGGCCAATTTCCTCCAAGGCCATCAGGTCTTCGACGGAGACGGATTTGAACGCATCCATGTTCTTCAGGGACTTGGCCAGGTTTTTGGCCACCGTTTCCCCCACATGACGGATGCCCAATCCAAAGAGCACCCGCTCAAACGGCACCGACTTGCTCGTCTCCAGTCCTTGGAGCAGGTTGTCGACGGATTTTTGGGCCATGCGCTCGAGGGGCAGCAAATCCTCGGCCGTCAACCGATACAGGTCCGCCACGTCGCGGATCAGCCCCGCTTCCACAAGCTGCGTCACCGTCTCCTTCCCCAGTCCATCCACGTTCATGGCTTTGCGTGAGATGAAATGGTTGATGCGGCCGCGTACTTGCGCCGGACACGTCGCGCTGTTGGGGCAATAGTGCTGGGCTTCCCCTTCCTTGCGGATCAGGGGCGTATCGCACTCTGGGCACGTGCCGGGAAAGGCGATGGCTTGCGAGAACAAGTCCCCCGCCGACGACGCGTTGCGGTCGACGCCCACGATTTTGGGAATGATCTCCCCGCCTTTTTCGACCAGCACGGCATCGCCTTCGCGGAGGTCGAGTTTGGCCATTTGGTCGGCGTTGTGAAGCGACGCGTTTTTGACGGTGGTCCCGCCCAGCAGCACGGGCTCCAAATCGGCCACCGGGG
>JBMZAL010000312.1:0-1398 GCA_049611325.1 Flavobacteriales bacterium | reverse complement strand
GAGAATTACTCGTTTGCGTGCATTCTCCCGGTGGAGCAAACACGGCCCTCACTGTCGAATGCCGCGGTGATGGAGCGTTACGGGCCAGGTGTGGAACCTGGCGAAGGCCGAGCCATTCGAAGCCTTGTGTTCGCGTACACCGAATTTGATGTCACCCGTAGGTTGAATGATCGATGGTCCTTGACGGGCAGTTACACCCATGAATGGGTGCCTTCGAATTCGGGCGTTTGGGGCGGAGAAGGTCGCTACGTGCGGGATGAACATCGCCTGTGGCTTCAATCGAAGTACCAATCACCGCAAACCTCGGCCATGTCTTGGTGGTGGCGGATGAGGTGGGACCAGAGGTGGATCGAAAACCGTCCTTTTGGCGAGAAATCGTGGTCTGCGCGTCCGCGGCTTCGTCAGCAGCTTGGAGGTGTTCTTCAGATGGGCGATGGCTCTCTTGTGGTGAGCTCGGAAGTGTTTTTGGAGGCTTGGGGTGGGGCAGGGGCGACAGCACCGAGCGACCGATTTCGAGAGGCTTGGACCACGCTCCAGTACGGAGCTTCAATCAACGAATCGGTCCGCTGGGAAGCGGGGCCTCTCGTGGTGAGCTGGAAGCAATTGGGTGAGGGAGGGAGCCTTGGTTGGACTCACTTTTGGTACCTGCAAGCCACGGCATTCGTCAAGATTTTGCGGTGATGAAAAGGCGATTGGGTTTTCTCGACCGTCATTTGACGTGGTGGATTTTGGCGGCCATGGCCTTGGGTTTGGCCCTTGGAACCTGGGTGCCAAGCGTGCCGCAAGCCCTTGGCAGCATGCAAGTGGGGACGACCAACCTGCCCATTGCCCTGGGATTGATTTGCATGATGTACCCGCCTCTGGCCAAAGCCAATTACCGGTTGATGCCGAAGGTGTTTGGCAACACGCACCTTGTGGCCTTGAGCATCGTGCTCAATTGGGTGGTGGGGCCGCTGCTGATGTTTGGGTTGGCGGCGCTGTTTCTCCGCGACGAACCCGGGTATTTGAGTGGCCTCATTTTGATTGGACTGGCCCGTTGCATCGCCATGGTGTTGGTGTGGAACGATTTGGCGGGAGGAAACAAGGAGTTGGGCGCGGGTTTGGTGGCGATCAACAGCCTGTTTCAAGTGGTGGCGTACAGCTTCTACGCGTGGCTTTTCATGACGGAGCTGCCGACGTGGTTGGGGCTGCCGTCGCTTGCGGTCGAGGTGCCCATGTCCCTTGTCGCGGAAAGTGTGGCCGTATACCTTGGCATTCCCTTCGTTGCAGGGGTGGTCAGCCGTGAAGTGTTGGTTCGTGCCAAAGGTGAGGCGTGGTTCCAAGAGTCCTTTGTTCCTCGGATCTCACCCATGACCCTTGTGGCGTTGCTGTTCACCATCGTGGCGATGTTCAGCCTGA
>JBMZAL010000311.1:0-1401 GCA_049611325.1 Flavobacteriales bacterium | reverse complement strand
GTTTCGTAATAAATGCCATCCCACGGTGTGGTGTCCGGGGGGTAGGTGAATCCGGGCTTCAACGGGTAGCAGATGAGGGTGAGAATGCCCAAGCCTTCGGGGATGATTTCCTCGAAGTGTTCCACAGGAAGGATGACCATGCGGTAAAACCCGGGCTTGTCCTCGACGGGCTTCATGCGGAGCTCTGGGGTGCTGGTCACTTCCTCGTCGGGCACCATGGAGTAGAAGGTGCCGTCGGTGGCACGGGCCTTGATTTGCAAGTACACTTCGCCGTTCTCGATGTCCGTCAAGTCGACGTCGATGTTGCTGTTGTACGTGACGCTCACAAAATCATCTGCACGTCGCGTTTCTGGGAACACGCACATTTTATCCTCGCACAACTTGGGGAGGACTCCCACGTTGAAGTCTTCGGTTTTGGCTTCCCCAAAATCTTCGAATCCGGGGTAAGGCGCCCCGTTCTTGAGTTTGGCCAAACACGAGATGCCTTGGCTGTACAGGCTGCTCGCATCGTTGTAAAACTGAGAAGGCACAAAGGTCAACGAGTACGTCAGCCCACCTTGGTGCACCAGTTGCATGTCGTCGTTGCTGCTGTCCCACGATCCATTGGTGCCGACGGGGTCGCTCGGCGTCCAGGTCCAGATGTACACAGGCAAGTCGGGATTGGCTTCCAAAATGGACTTCAACCCAAATTGCTCACTCTGTCCCACATCGATGGTCAAGGTAACTTCTTCGTGCAGCCCTGTGGGGCTTGGGGTGAGGGTCACGGCTTGTCCCCAAGCCAGGGTGGTCACAAAGGCAGATGCCACGGCCGTTCCGGCCGCGCGCAGCGCTTGTTGGAGAGATGCGGTCATCATCACTGTCGGTTGAAGCTGAAGGTGTAGGCCAAAACGGGGCTTCCGTCACAAGGCCGGTCGTACACAATGTCGAGAAGGTTGTCGTGGGGACGAACCACGGCACCGAGGTTGTATTGCAGGGTGTCGAGGGGCATGCCGTCGGCGTCCTCGGTGGCGAGGATGAGAAAGGTCGGACGCTCCTCATCGTCAAGGGACCACTGTCCACCGTCCCCGAAGTAGTTGCGTCCCTTTTCAATGCTCACATTGTAGGTGAAGTCTTCGTTGAGCGTGATTTGAAGTGGGGTCACGATGCCGTCGATGTAAAGCTCACTCAAGTCGCGCACTTCGGTCAAAGGGCTTTGGAGGTCGGTTTGAGAAAAGCTGCCCATTTCCCAAACCCCAATCATGCCTTCCAATTTGTTGAAGGGCTCTCCGAGTTCACCTTGAAGCGCGGGCTTGCATCCCATCCATCCGCCCAAAATGAGCAGGGCCATGGAGGCGAGGGTGATGTGTTTTGCGATGTTCATGTTGTGTCAGTTTGGGGTCAGTTGCATCCGCCCACTTCGTT
>JBMZAL010000310.1:0-1407 GCA_049611325.1 Flavobacteriales bacterium | reverse complement strand
GCGCTCGACAATCAGTGCATTGATGCCACGGTGTCCTTTTTCAGGGTCGGTTTGGGCGATGACGAGGTACGTCGAGGCACTGTTGCCGTTGGTGATCCAGTTCTTGGTGCCGTTGAGAAGATAGTGGTCCCCCATGTCGACGGCAGTGGTGCGTTGGGAGGTGGCGTCGGATCCGGCCTCGGGCTCGGAAAGGCAGAAGGCGCCGATTTTTTGGCCTGAGGCAAGCGGGACAAGGAATTTCTCTTTTTGCGCCTCTGTGCCAAATTCTTGGAGGCCGTAGCACACCAAGGAGTTGTTCACACTCATGCACACACTCGTGGACGCGTCCACCTTGCTGATCTCTTCCATGGCGAGCACGTAGCTCACCGTGTCCATGCCAGACCCGCCGTACTTGGGATCCACCATCATGCCCATGAAGCCCAGTTCTCCGAGTTGCTTGACTTCCTCTGCAGGAAAACGTTGGTCTCTGTCGCGTTCAATCACGCCTGGCTTGAGGACGTTTTGGGCGAAATCGCGGGCGGCGTCGCGCACCGCAAGTTGTTCTTCTGTGAGGTTGAGGTTCATTGCCTGCTTCCTTTCATAGAGGTGAAAAAGTCCAGATGTTAGCGTCGTTCGGTCATTCCTGTTGCGCAGTAATTTCCGTCCCGATGCGTGGCGAAGATAACAGCAGGTGCCCTCTCGATGGGTGGCATGTCCTCGGTCTGATGAGTGGCACGTCCGTGGATGGCTTGGATGTGGCCTCCGTGCGCTTCAAGCAAGACCCCCAAACCCTGGCATGGTCCTTCACCATGAATGCCTTCACCACGCTGCCTTATCCGGAGGCGTTGCGCGACCAGCTATGGCATGCCATGACGTTGGGCGCGGAAGACCTCATGCGTCTCGACACAGCGTGGGCACAATGGACGGCCAAGGAGGTCGAGGCTTGGATGAACCGCGTGGGGGTGCCCAAGCCCCATGTCGTGGGTTCTCATGGCCACACCGTCTTTCACCGACCCGAGGAAGGATGGACCTGTCAAATCGGCCATGGGGCCGTGTTGCACGCGCGCTTGGGCGTGCCGGTGGTGAGCGATTTGCGGAGCTTGGATGTGGCAATGGGAGGGCAGGGTGCGCCCTTGGTGCCGCTGGCAGACCAAATGCTGTTCGGCGACTGGGACGTTGCACTCAACCTCGGAGGTTTCGCCAACCTGAGCATGAACAACGCCACCGGGACGCGCGTGGCCTGGGATGTGGGGCCCGCCAACTTGCTTTTGAATCGCTTGGTCCAAACGGTCGGATTGGACATGGACCGTGACGGGGCCATGGCCGCAGAAGGTTCCGTCTTGCCGCACCTCCTCGAAGCTTGGCAGTCCCTAAACTTCCACAGTCAAGCTGCCCCCAAAAGCTTGGGTCGGGAATGGCTTGAGCAGG
>JBMZAL010000309.1:0-1420 GCA_049611325.1 Flavobacteriales bacterium | reverse complement strand
GTGGACGCGAGTCTGGTTCTGATGCTTGGAAAGCGTACATGCGTCGCCAAACGAACACCATCAACTACGGAAGCGACTTGCCGCTTGCGCAAGGCATCAAGTTCGACCTCTGAGTCGTCCCAACTACCTTGCGGTCATGTTCGCATTTCCGCCACACACAACAAAGGCAGCTTCGCGCTGCCTTTGTGCGTTTTTGGCCGTCGTCTTGATGGCGTGCTCGACGTCCAGTCCTGAGCAAAAACTGTATGTCGCCCATTTTGGCACCCAACCCGAAACCGAGGTGTTGGCAGAACGTGTTGCCGACGATTGGGTCATTCGGAATGGCGAAGAGCGCATTGTGCTCCGTCATCTCGGGGAAGAGCTTTACGCCGTTCCCGTCTTTGGCGGATCCTGGAAAGGCCGGTGGGAAGGGGAGGAGTGGCGCGGACATTGGACGGACTCACTTCGTCCGGGAGACTACCGCGTGCCTCTCACCCTGACCCCTTTGGTGAACCCCCAGTCTACATCGGGATCCAAAACCGCTTCGCGTTGGGACACGAGTGAAGGAACGCTTCTCCTCCAAACCAAGCAAGATTCCGTGTGGGCCACCATTTCCACGCCGACCGGAGACTACCGCTACCTCGCTGGTAAAAAGTCTAGCAACATGTTGACAATCAACACGTTTGATGGCGCACACTTGTTTCGATTCAATGCGACCCTCCAGGGAGATTCGCTCGTCCAAGGGTCCTTTCTCTCTGGGACCCATTATAAGACCTCATTTGACGGCGTTCTTGCCCCAGCTGGGGAAGAGGGTTGGAAAAGTGGTCTACAGGTCTTCAACGGCACTGAAATGATCCTGAAAGGGGTGAATGCCACGGGTGACACCGTGACTTGGGACAAGTCCGCTCTCGAAGCGGCGGGCAAAACTGGGCTGGTGGTGGATGTCATGGGCACATGGTGCCCCAACTGTATGGATGAGGCCCGGCTTTTGGCTGAGCTGGCTCCAAATCACCCTGACGTGCAGTTTGTGAGTTTGGCGTTCGAGCGAAGCACCGACGCCAGCATCTTGCCACGCCTGGGCCAATTCCAAGAAGAACTGCAACTGTCCTGGGACGTGCTGCTGGGAGGGAAGGCAAGCAAGCGCATCGCCGCCGAATGTTTGGGCGTCGTGGACACGGTGCATTCGTTCCCGACCACGGTTTTTTGGGCACCGGGGTCAGACCCTGTGATTCACACTGGATTCAACGGTCCCGCCACAGGGGAGGGTTACGTTGTTGAACGCGCTTTCTTCGAGAATCAACTCAACCGCTTCAGCGGTCGCTCGGAAAATCATTGACCTTGTCCACCACAATGCGGTGATCCATGTTGGCCAAGTGCCATGCCGTATGGAACACGAGCTTGCCGATTTCCGCCATTTTGGGGTACATGATTTTGTCCCAAT
>JBMZAL010000308.1:0-1423 GCA_049611325.1 Flavobacteriales bacterium | reverse complement strand
GGGGTGGAGTCCGACGCCTCGTTGGGGTGGTCGAGGGACGTGGGATTCCGGTCCGGATTCAGTCGGTCTTTTGTGGCTTACGACCTCGATGCAGAGTCGACCTTGCCGTTGGTGGTGCGACCCCTTGCGGTGATGGATACAGCGATGCGTGTGGGACTTGGTTGGTCTTCCTCCGATGCGCGAGGTCACATGGAGACGATGATGGAGCTGGTGAAAGAGGTCGGAGGGACCTGGATGACTTGTTGGCACAACACCTCGGTCAGCGACGAGGGAGAATGGCAGGGATGGCGGGCAACATACGTTCACATGGTGGAAGTGGCCCGACGACCACAGGGAGCGTAATTTGGAGACATGGAAGCCCCCGAACTGACCTTGTGGAATCTCCTTTTTTGGGGGGTGGCGTCGGTCCTCAAGTTTGTGGTGACCCCTTCTGCGATGATTGCTTCGGGGCATTCCGCGTGGGTGGCGTGGGCGCTGACGACCTCGGGTTCGGCCCTCGGGGTGCTTGGATTTTGGCACTTTGGAAAGTGGTGGTTTCAGTGGCTTGAAGCCCGAATGGGGCCACGTCCAGATCGTGGCAAACGCATTTTCACGCCGCGTCGACGAAGAATCGTGCGGGTGAAAAACGCGCTGGGTCTGCGTGGCTTGTTGCTCGCTTCTGGACTGATCTCGGTGCCTGTCGCGGCGACGCTCGGAGCCAAGTATTTTCGCAGTCAACCCGCAGCCAAGTACTTGTTGATGCTCGCGTTTGCCCTGTGGGCAGCGGCACTGACCACGGCTTCTTGGCTGCTCAAACAAGGTGTCTCATGAATCCTAGACCGCTGTTTTTTGACCTCGACCACACGCTGTGGGATTTTGAAACCAATTCGCGTTTGGCCCTGCGCGCGGGGCATGAGGCGGTGGGGTTGGCGGACAAGGGCGTGACCGATGTCGAGGCGTGGATTGCGTCCTACGAAAAGGCCAACGACTGGTGCTGGGCCCAATTTCGGGCGGGCCTGATGGACAAAGCCACGTTGCGCTCTGAGCGCTTCAAGCTGGCCTTTGAGGGCCTTGGGCTGACGCCCGACAAGGACACGTCTCGTGACCTGGGGGAGCACTACATCAAAACCTCTCCGTACCAAACGGCGTTGTTTCCCGGCGCCATCGAAGTTTTGGAAACCTTGAAAGCGAGAGGCCACCGCATGGTGGTCCTGACCAATGGCTTTGAAGAAGTCCAGCACATCAAGGTCAAGAATTCTGGACTGGAACCTTTCTTCTCGGAGGTGTACACAAGCGATGCACTTGGGGTGAAAAAACCCAATCCTCAAGCGTTCGAACTGGCGGCCACACGTTCTGGATTGTCCATGGATGCGCCCATTGTCATGATTGGGGACAGCATGGAGAGCGATGTGGATGGCGCCCAAAACGTCGGCTGGGATGCGGT
>JBMZAL010000307.1:0-1432 GCA_049611325.1 Flavobacteriales bacterium | reverse complement strand
CTCACATGCTTGTGAAGGCGGGGGAGGAAAACGCCGGCATCGTGGACATCGGCGACGGCTTGGGATGTGCGTTCAAAATTGAAAGCCACAACCACCCGTCGGCCATCGAGCCTTACCAAGGTGCTGCCACAGGTGTGGGCGGCATCAACCGCGACATTTTCACCATGGGGGCGCGTCCCATTGCCCAATTGAACAGCCTCCGCTTCGGGGACCTCAGCAACCCCCGCACCAAGTGGTTGCTCGAGGGTGTGGTGAAGGGCATCGGCGACTACGGCAACAGCTTTGGGGTGCCCATTGTGGGCGGCGAAGTCTTCTTCGACTCCAGCTACCAAGTCAACCCGCTCGTGAATGCGATGTCCGTGGGCATTTTGGAGGCGGACAAGATCATTTCTGCCACGGCTGCCGGTCCGGGCAACCCCGTGTACATCGTGGGTTCAGCCACAGGCAAGGACGGCATCCAAGGCGCATCTTTTGCGTCGAAGGACATCACGGAAGAAAGCGCCGACGACTTGCCCTCGGTGCAGGTGGGCGACCCTTTCCAGGAGAAGCTCCTCCTCGAAGCGACCCTCGAGCTTTCGAAGACCACCGCCGTCGTCGGCATGCAGGACATGGGGGCCGCGGGCATCACATGCTCCACCTCTGAAATGAGTGCGGCTGGCGAGGTGGGCATGGACATTCACCTCGACCGCGTGCCTTTGCGTCAACAGGACATGGAGCCTTTCGAGATTTTGCTCAGCGAGTCTCAAGAGCGCATGCTTGTGGTCGTCCACAAGGGGCAGGAAGAGGAAGTGAAGGACATTTTCAAGAAGTGGGATTTGCACGCCGAGCACATCGGCGAGGTCACCGAAGGCGACCGCATTCGATACTTCATGAACGGCGAACTCGTGGGAGACGTTCCCGGCTCCACGTTGGTGCTCGGCGGCGGTGCCCCGGTCTACGAGCGCGAATACACCGAGCCCGCATGGTATGCGGAGGCTCAGACGTTTGACCCCAATTCCGTGCCCGTGCCCTCGTTGGACGAGTGCGCAGACATTGCCCAAAAGCTCATCTGCCTTCCCAACATCGCCTCCAAGAAGTGGGTGTGGGAACAGTATGACAGCATGGTGGGCACCATCAACCGCTCGACCAACCGTCCCTCCGACGCCGGGGTGGTGTCGGTGCGCGGCACAGACAAAGCCCTCGCGTTGACCGTGGATTGCAACGCACGCTACGTGGAGGCCGATCCTGAAATCGGAACGGCGATTGCGGTGGCGGAGGCGGCCCGCAACATCAGCTGCACCGGCGCAGAACCTTCGGCGATCACCAACTGCCTCAACTTTGGAAATCCCTACAACCCCGAGGTGTATTGGCAGTTTGTGGGCGCCATCCAAGGCATGGGGCGCGCATGCCGTCACTTCAACACGCCAGTGACAGGCGGCAACGTGAGTTTCTA
>JBMZAL010000306.1:0-1434 GCA_049611325.1 Flavobacteriales bacterium | reverse complement strand
GTACTCGGCGTCGAGCCGTCAGCGCACGGGAAGCGATCAGTAAACCATTCGACAAATCCATTGAAAAGCCTCGGCCTGTGCCGGGGCTTTTTTATGGCCGTCTTTGCGGCGCATGAATGTGGTCGGGGAACGGGCAAGCTGCCGAATGGCCAGCGGTCAATGCCGCCCCAAAATCTTGTCGGCCAGAACCGTGCTCAACTTCACGTAGCTCTCCACGGTCCAGCCGGCCACGTGGGGGCTCAGCAACACGCGAGGATGGGCGAGGAGCTGTTCGAAGGCCGCGCGCATCTCGCTGTCCGTGAGACCGTCCAACGCCTCGAGGGATCGTCCCTCAAATTCCAACACGTCCAGACACGCTTCTGTCACACTTCCGTCGTCCAGCGCGGAAAGCAGGGCTTTGGTTTGGACAATGGGGCCTCGGGCGGTGTTGAGGAGGAGAATGGGGTTCTCAAATTGTGTGAACCATTCGTCGTCCACCATGCCCTTGGTTTCGACGGTCCAGGGGAGGTGAAGGCTCACCACGTCCACTTGTTGACAGAATGCATTCCAACCCACGGGCTCGACGTGGGGGAGTGGACGCGACGTGGTCGGCTGTTCTCCCCAGCCGTCCTTGTACTTGTCGTAGGCCATGACGCGACACCCAAATCCCGCGAGGCGCTCGGCAAAGGCGCTGCCCATGTGGCCGTATCCCACGATGCCGATCGTCATGGACTTGAGTTCTCGGCCGCGGTGGTCTTCGCGCAACCATTGGTGTTGGCGAATGGAGGCATCCCCGCTGGGCAATTTGTGCAAGGCGCCGAGCAGCATGCCTGTGCAGTGTTCGCCGACCGCGTCGCGGTTGCCCTCAGGGCTGCTGTGCACGGCGATGCCGAGTTCTGCGGCCGTGGCCATATTGATGTTTTCCAGTCCCGATCCACTTCGTGCAATCCATTGCAGGTCGGGGAGGGCATGCAGCACTTCTGCATCGAGGCGGATTCGGCTTCTCAAGACCAGCCCATGCACAGGACCGAGGTCGCCAGCAACGAGGGCTTCGCGCGAGACGCTTGTGCCGTCATGACACGTCATGCCTGCCGCGTCGAGAGCCTCCCACAGGGCCTCGTGCACCACATCCAAAAACCAAACGTGCTGAGAACCCTTCACCGTCACGCCATGAGGGTCGCGACGAGCGAGCCGATGCTGAAATAAATGATCAGCCCCATGATGTCATTCGCCGTGGTGATGAAGGGACCCGTGGCGAGTGCGGGGTCGATGTTGCGCTTGTCCAACATGAGTGGCACGAAGGCCCCGAACAAGGCGGCAAACACGATGACGCAAAGCAGGGAGGCCGACACCGTGGTGCTCAACATCCATCCGAATCCAAGCAAGAGGCTGGTCAAGAAAATGACGGCGGAACAAATCACCCCGTTCACAAGACCGACGCTCAATTCTTTGAGT
>JBMZAL010000305.1:0-1467 GCA_049611325.1 Flavobacteriales bacterium | reverse complement strand
ACGCAGGACTCGCGGCATCCGTATTTGTTGTCAAACTTGGACTTTGTGACGGAGTCGTTCACGTTGATGGCAGGCATCGGAAGCGTGCCGTTCTTCTCACGCTCGTACAAGCGCAAAACGCCTGTGGTGGTCTCCTCAGAAATGCCCTTGATGCCCGCTGCAAGCTCAGGGTACTTGTCGAGCACCACATTGGTGAGGTCACCCCCGTCGTCGAGGATCATGTTCAAGGGCTGACGGTCTTCCCCGAAGAACAACGTCTGCTCAATGCACCACTCGTATTCCTCTTCAGTCATGCCCTTCCACGCGTATACGGGAATGCCCGCAGCAGCGATGGCCGCAGCAGCATGGTCCTGGGTTGAGAAGATGTTGCAAGACGACCACGTGACGTCCGCTCCGAGTTCCACGAGGGTCTCGATGAGCACCGCCGTTTGGATGGTCATGTGCAGGCAACCTGCCACGCGCGCCCCCTGAAGTGGCTTGGATGCACCGAATTCTTCGCGCAACGCCATCAAACCGGGCATCTCTGCCTCAGCAAGGGTGATTTCTTTGCGGCCCCATTCGGCCAAGCTCATGTCCTTCACCTTGTAGGGAAGGGTGGGTGTGGGAGTTGTGTTGCCCATGTCGTGTGATTTAGCAATGCAAAAGTACGGAATACGAGGCCTTTGGAGGTGGAGGCCAAACCCCCGTCCTTTGTCCCCATGCCTCAGTACGCCTTGCCACTGCAACCCCAAGGGGTCGAGATTGTTCTCTGGCATCTGCCTGAATCGCAGGGAGAAGGGCACGAGTGGGCGCTTCACTTCCCTCAACGGCAAATCGCCACGATGCCTGCTGCGCGGCAGGCGGAACACCGGGCTATGGCCTTCGCCCTGTCGCACCTCCTCGGCCACGCCGAATGGCACCTGACCCACAACGAAGATGGCAAGCCCCAGCTTCACATTCGCGGTGAAGCGCCAGCCCATGCCGTCAGCATTTCGCACGCCCACATGGGTGATGACGTTTGGGCTGCCGTGGCCATGTGGAACGAGGGAGACAACCCTGGCGGCATCGATTTGGTGCTGACCGACGACGCGCGGGTGACGCGCGTGGCCCAGAGGGTGATGTCCTCCCAAGAACAATCCAAGTGGCGCGGCTGCGAAGCGTGGGCCTGGGCCACCAAAGAAGCCATGTTCAAAGGCCACGGCCCCAAGCTGGAGTTTCAATCGCAGGCCCTGCTCAAAGACGGCAGTGGGATTCCAGACGACGAGACCGGCACCCTGGGTGGCGAGGTGCGCGGAATGCCTTGGTCTGGCGCGTGGTGCAAGGTTCGGGAGCGGTTGCTCCTTGTTTGGGGCGCATGAAAAAAGGGGAACCCGTTGGATTCCCCTTGGCAGCACAGGGCTGTTGAATGCGAATTTTTAGCGCTCGATGCCTTTGTGGCGGCGTTCCGAGCTCACGGACAACTTCTTGCGTCCCTTGCGGCGACGTGCG
>JBMZAL010000304.1:0-1502 GCA_049611325.1 Flavobacteriales bacterium | reverse complement strand
TGACACATAATGAGACACCTGCAGGTACCAACTCCAATAGGTATTCCAACATGGCAAAGGAAACTTTCCAGCGTAATAAGCCCCACGTGAACGTGGGTACGATTGGTCACGTGGACCACGGCAAGACGACCTTGACGGCGGCCATCACGACGGTTTTGGCCAAGCGCGTTGACGGTAACGAGCTTCGTTCCTTCGACTCGATTGACAATGCTCCTGAAGAGCGCGAGCGTGGTATCACGATCGCCACGGCTCACGTTGAGTACGAGACGGAGTCGCGTCACTACGCCCACGTTGACTGTCCTGGTCACGCCGACTATGTCAAGAACATGGTTACGGGTGCTGCCCAGATGGACGGCGCCATTCTGGTGGTTGCGGCCACCGATGGTCCAATGCCCCAGACGCGCGAGCACATTTTGCTGGCCCGTCAGGTTGGTGTTCCTTACATCGTGGTCTTCATGAACAAGGTTGACCTTGTTGATGATGAGGAGCTTCTCGAGCTGGTCGAGATGGAAGTTCGCGAGCTTCTTGACACGTACGAGTTTCCTGGCGACGACATTCCTGTGGTACAGGGATCGGCCCTTGGCGCGCTCAACGGCGAGACGCAGTGGGAAGACAAGATCATGGAGCTGATGGACGCCGTTGACAGCTACGTCCCGACGCCGGAGCGTGATCACGAGAAGCCGTTCCTGATGCCGATCGAGGATGTCTTCTCGATCACGGGTCGTGGTACGGTTGTTACCGGTCGTGTAGAGCGCGGTCAGCTGACCGTTGGCGACACGATTGACATCATCGGTATGCAGGAAGAGAAGCAGTCGACGACCGTTACGGGAATCGAGATGTTCCGCAAGCTTCTTGACCACGCCGAGGCAGGTGACAACGCCGGTATTCTTCTTCGTGGTACGAAGAAAGAGGATGTTGAGCGCGGTATGGTGCTTGTCAAGCCGGGTTCGGTGACGCCTCACAAAGAGTTTGAGTGCGAAGTCTACGTTCTGTCCAAGGACGAGGGTGGCCGTCACACGCCATTCTTCAAAGGCTACCGTCCTCAGTTCTACTTCCGTACGACGGACGTAACGGGTGACATCGAGCTTCCCGAAGGCGTTGAGATGGTCATGCCTGGCGACAACACACAGTTCAAAGTGAAGCTGATTGTGCCTGTTGCCATGGAGCAGGGCCTGCGCTTCGCTATCCGTGAGGGTGGCCGTACGGTCGGCGCCGGTGTCGTGTCGAAAATCCTCGACTGATCCAGGCCCAACGAATAACCAGTTATCCAGCTTTTGCTGAGTAAACAGACATGGCAGCAAGTCAGAAAATCCGAATCAAGCTCAAGTCTTTCGATCACTCCCTGATCGACAAGAGTTCTGAGAAGATCATTAAAACCGTCAAGTCGACGGGCGCAGTTGTGAGCGGTCCCATTCCGCTTCCTACACGCAAGTCGGTATACACGGTGCTTCGTAGCCCGCACGTCAACAAGAAGAGCCGTGAGTAATTCGAGACGCGCGCCC
>JBMZAL010000303.1:0-1503 GCA_049611325.1 Flavobacteriales bacterium | reverse complement strand
GATTCATACACCGGGCTCGCACTGATGACCTTGCCGTCGGCACCGACTTGAATGCGCATGCGGACCGTGCCGGCCTCTTGGGGTTTCTCGTCCAGCCTCGGGTCGCCAATCATGCTTCCGCCTCCGACCAGACCTTCGCCAACATCCCCGGAAACCACGCCACGCCCCTCGATTTTGCCGGTCTCCTCGCCTTCGTTGCCCGTGCCTTGGGTGCTTCCCTGAGACCCTCCGCCGCCGGCGCTGGGATCTCCTGGATTGCGGAACAAATGGGCCGTTCGGTCTTGGCGAACCGGTTCGGGCTCGGGCTCTGGTTCAGGATCAGGGTCGGGCTTCACGTTCACGGCCATCTCACTGGACTCCTCGGTGACGACTTCTTCCGCGGCCTCTTCCACCACGGGCTCCGGCTCCGAAGCCGCCACGGCTTCTTCCTCCGCTTCCTGAACCACCTCGCTTGGGGTCTCTGACTCCGTGTCGCCACCCGCCTCCTCGGTCGAACCGAGGTCTGCAAATCCGACGGCGACGAATTGCTCTCCCGGTGGAGGATCTTGAATCGTGAAGGCCGTCAAAAAGAAACACAGCGCGAGCACCCCGACGAACAAGAGGCCGCTCAACGCAGCGGCTTGCCGTTGGTTGCGCTTCTCCAAAGAGACGCGCGCTTGCTCGAGTTGTTCCTTGTTCGACATGAGGGTCGCAGGGGGTTACTTGGTGCTGGCCGGGTTCGAACCCAGCATGATTTTCCACTGGTTGGCCTTGGCCATGCCGATGAGCTCGACGGTTTGGCCTGTGGGGACGCTTTTGTCTACTTGGAGGTACAAGACCTTCTCGGACTGCTTGTCCATTTCCAGCTTCAGCTTGGGCTCAAGATCCGCCCTCGAAATGGGTCGAACCTCGCCGTTCAAGTGGTACGAGCCGTCTTCTTGGATGCTGACCGTCAAGCGGGAGGTGACAGACGTCGTGCCCTTGGAGGTGGGCAAATCGACGTTCACGCCGTTGCTCACCAGCGTCGAGAGAATGACGAAGAAAATGAGCAGCAGGAACACAAGGTCCGTCATGGACGACATGTTGCCCGTGACGCTGACTTTGTTGCGTTGGCCGAGGTTCATCCGCGTGCAGGTTCTTCGAGGATGTCAATGAATTCTAGGCTGTTCGCCTCCATGCGATGCACCACCTTGCTCACTTTGCTCACCAAGTGGTTGTACGCCATGTAGGCCAAAATCCCGACAATCAAGCCCACAATCGTGGTCACCATCGCTTGCTTGGTGCCGGACGAGATGTCGCTGACTTGCACCGTCCCGGCCGCCTCCATGTCCAAGAACACGTTCACCATCCCGATGACGGTTCCCAAGAAACCGACCATGGGCGCGGCACCCGCCACCGTGGCGAGGGTGCTGAGGTTTTTCTCGAGACGATAGATTTCGAGCTTGCCCACGTTTTCGATCGCCACGCTGATGTCCTTGAGCGGCTTGCCAATGCGGCTGATGCCCTTGTCGAGCATGCGACCGA
>JBMZAL010000302.1:0-1519 GCA_049611325.1 Flavobacteriales bacterium | reverse complement strand
CCGACGCCAAGTGCCGAAACGCCGTGCGTCGCGCCATGCAAAGCAATCCTGAAGCGTTTGTGGTGGTGGTGGGCTGTTACGCCCAGCTCAAGCCCGCTGAAATTGCCCAAATCGAAGGCGTCGACCTCGTTTTGGGGGCGGGAGAGAAATTCAACCTCGCTGCCCACCTCGAAGGCGCGCAGAAAAGCGAAGAAGCCCGCGCCATCGCAGGAGAAATCAAAGAGGTTCGGGCTTTCGTTCCGGGCTTCTCAAGCGGCGACCGCACCCGCACGTTTTTGAAAGTGCAGGACGGCTGTAATTACTTCTGTGCGTTCTGCACCATTCCACTGGCCCGTGGCCGTTCCCGCAGCGCCAATGTGGCCCAAACCGTGGCCGAAGCCCAAAAGGCCGTCGCCGCCGGTGCGAAGGAAATCGTCCTGACCGGGGTCAACATCGGAGACTTTGGCACCGCCCATGGCGAAACGCTTCTCGACTTGGTGCGCGTACTTGACCGCCTCGAAGGCGTGGAACGCTTCCGCATCTCATCGATTGAACCCAACTTGTTGACGGACGAGCTCATCGACTTCGTGGCCGCATCGCAGAAATTTCAACCGCACTTCCACATTCCACTGCAATCCGGCCACGACGAGGTGCTGTCTGCCATGCGCAGGCGCTACCGCACCGACCTCTACCGTTCCCGCATCGAGCGCATCCGAGCGCGCATGCCACACGCGAGCATTGGCGTGGATGTCATCGTGGGCTTTCCCGGAGAATCCAAGGAGAAGTTCCTGGCTTCCGTCGACTTCATCAAATCACTCGAAATCAGCTACCTGCACGTTTTCACCTACAGCGAGCGTCCCAACACGACGGCCTTGCGCATCGACGACGTCGTGCCCGTGCCCGAGCGCAAAGAGCGCAACAAGACGCTGCGCAACGTGAGCCTCAAAGCCCAGCGCGCGCACTACGAGGCGTTCCTCGGCCAAGAAGTGGACGTGCTGTTTGAGGAAGCCGAAGAAGACGGCCTGCGGATGGGCTACTCCCCCAACTACATCCGCGTCGCCGTTCCCTCAGACAAGGTGCAAGGCAACGACATCCACTCTGTCAAGTTGGACCGCATTGACCCCCTCGGATGGGTGCACGGAACGTTGGTCTGACTGACGTAGCTTCGCCACATGTACCCCAACCTGTACTTCGCCTTTCTCGACTTGCTCGGCTGGGACCTCCCCGCGCTGAAGTTGATCAACAGCTTTGGGTTCTTCGTGGCGCTGGCCTTCCTCGTGGCACATGCCCTCTTGCGGAAGGAATTGAAGCGTCAGGCAGACTTGGGTCACTTCCAATCCCAAACCACCACCGCAGTCGTCGGCCAAGCGCCTCACCCCTTGGATTTGGGGCTGCAAGCGGTCATGGGTTTTGTCCTGGGATGGAAGGTGCTCTACCTCGTGTTCAACGCAGGCGAGATCTTTCAAGGTGGTGGCTTGCCACAGGCCCACCTGTTCAGCACAGAAGGCAACGTGGTCTGGGGAGTGTTGGGGGCCATGGG
>JBMZAL010000301.1:0-1544 GCA_049611325.1 Flavobacteriales bacterium | reverse complement strand
GAGTTCTTATTTTTGGACAACACAGAACCACTGACATGCTGACCCTTCAATGCCTGCGCGAGGAGCGCGACCGCGTGATTTCGGCCTTGGCCAAGCGCCACGTCGATGCGGCGGCCACCGTCGACCACATCCTCGAGCTCGATGCCCAACGTCGGGCCACCCAAACCGAACTCGACCAAGTGCTCGCCGAAAGCAACGCCCTCTCCCGTCAAATCGGCGGGTTGATGCGCGAAGGCAAAAAGGAAGAAGCAGAAGGCATCAAGGCCCAAACCGCAGGCCTCAAAGACAAGTCCAACGCGCTCAAGGAAGCCATGGAGACCGCGGAGCACCAACTGAACGAGCTCCTCGTTCAGCTGCCCAACACCCCGTGCGACCTCGTGGCGGCCGGCAAGTCGGCAGAGGACAACGTCGAAGTCTTCCGCAGCGGGGAGCCCCCTGCCGCAGGAGGCCACGCCAAGCCGCACTGGGACATTGCCAAGGAATTTGACCTCATCGACTTCGACCTCGGCGCCAAAGTGACCGGCGCGGGATTCCCCTTCTACAAGGGCAAGGGGGCCAAGCTCCAGCGGGGATTGATTCGTTTCTTCCTCGAGCGCGCGGACGAAGCCGGATACACAGAGTACATCCCGCCTCACGTGGTGAATGCCGACTCGGGCTACGGCACGGGGCAGTTGCCGGACAAGGAGGGACAGATGTACCACATGCAGGACGACGACCTGTACATGATCCCCACGGCAGAGGTGCCCCTGACCAACATCTTCCGCGATGTGGTTTTGAGCGCCAGCGACCTGCCCCAAAAGCTGTGCGGATACACCCCCTGCTTCCGTCGTGAAGCCGGCAGCTACGGCAAGGACGTACGCGGCTTGAACCGCCTCCATCAGTTTGACAAGGTGGAGATTGTGCAGGTGGCCCATCCCGACGAGAGCTACGCCACGCTGGACGCCATGGTGGAGCACGTCAAGGGATTGCTCGAAGGACTTGAATTGCCCTACCGCATCCTTCGCCTCTGCGGCGGAGACATGGGGTTCACGAGTGCCCTGACGTACGACTTTGAAGTGTGGTCTGCCGCGCAGGAGCGTTGGTTGGAGGTCAGCTCAGTTTCCAACTTTGAGACGTTCCAGGCGAACCGTTTGAAGTGCCGCTTCAAGGACGAGGACGGCAAGAACAAATTCGTGCACACCCTCAACGGATCGGCCCTCGCCCTGCCACGCATTGTGGCGGCACTGCTCGAGAACCACCAAGACCACGACGGTGTGGCCATGCCCAAGGCGTTGGTGCCCTACGTCGGATTCGAGCGGATCGACGCATGACGAGACAGGTCCTTTTCCTCTTGGTGACTGCCGCCTTCTTCAGCTGCAGCCAACCTGGCGACACCCACCTCGGCGCCCTTCGCAGCGCAGAGCGTGACGTGGATGCCGGCATGTCCATCCTCTCCGCTTGGAACGTGGACAGTGTTGCGGCAGCGCGGGAACGCGTGGCGATGCGCTTCCAAGATTTGGATTGGCTCGTGGCGGATTCGTCCTTGGTCTACACCGTGAAAGACG
>JBMZAL010000300.1:0-1576 GCA_049611325.1 Flavobacteriales bacterium | reverse complement strand
TGAGCGCCTACATCACAGGCCAAACCCTCAACGTGGACGGCGGCATGATCACCGCCTGACGGCACGCCCTCCGCTTCGCCATGGATTTCTCCAACCTCATCGTTCAGGCCCAGCCATGGCAGTGGATTGCCCTGGCAGGCATGGCCTTGGGGTTGACCGCCCTGCTCTATGGGTGGGGAGAGGACCGTCCCAAACCATCCTGGCTTCTCGCACTCCTGCGCGCTGCCGTGCTGGGCACCCTTGGGTTCCTGCTGCTCAGCCCCATGTTGCGCAGCACCACCGAAACGCGTGAAGCCCCGGTGCTTCCTGTGTTGGTGGACGCCACCGCCTCGCAATGGATGGGGCAAGACAGCGTGGAGAGGAAGGAAGCTTTGGGCGCACTCGTGGCCGACGTCACTTCTTGGGGACAGGAAGCGCAGTGGGGCGTCGATTTGTTTGCCTTCGACCGTGAGGTGAAGGAGGTCGAGACGTGGAATCCCAAAGGAAAACGGACGGACTTGGGTTCGGCACTCGAGGCCATCCGCGACCGGTACGTTCACCGCAATGTCCCTGCCGTGGTTGTCGTGACTGATGGCCGGGCAAACCGCGGCCCCGATCCTGAATTCACGGCGGCACGGCTGGACGTTCCCCACGTGTTCGTGGGCACGGGCGACACCTCGCTCGTCACCGACCTCGAAGTTTCCAAGCTTCGCCTCAACGAAGTCGCCTACCTCGGCAACGCTTTCCCCGTGGAGGTGACGGCCCAAGCACGTGGCGCCGAAGGCATCCCCATGATGCTGCGTCTGAGTTCGGGAGGCACGACGTTGGGCACCACAACGTGGACCCCCAACCACAGCTTCAGCAGCACCCGATGGACCCTCCAAGTCGATGCGGAGAAGGCGGGCACCATGACGCTGCAAGCGTCCATTTCGCCCACGGTGTCCTGGAGCGGCAACGAAGTCACCACGCGCAACAACCGAAAGCGCGCCACCATCGACATTTTGGAAAGCCGTCGAAAAATCCTCTTTGTCGCAGCGGCTCCCCATCCAGACCTCGCCGCCCTTCGCAGCGCTGCAGAAACCAACGTTCACCAAGAGACCAAGGTGATTTGGGCCTCAGAGCTTGATGCTGGCGCGCCCTTGCCTGACCACGACGTCTTGGTGCTCCACCACTTGACGCCTTCTCTCCTGCCCTCTGCCGTCACGGACGCCATTCAAGAGGGCCGGGCGATTTGGGTCATGGGGGGCGCCTCCACAACGTGGAACGACTGGGACCTCAATGTGGTTGGCTTCCAACACGCGCCTGAGCCCTTGGTCACCGAAGCGCAAGGTCAAACCACCGCGGCGTTCGAATCGTTCCCACTTCCTTCCGAATTGGACCGGATGCTCGCCATGTGGCCGCCGCTGGCCTGCCCCACTGGCGAATACAGCACCACCCCTGCGCTTGTGTCCGCCTTGACGCAGCAAGTGGGACCTGTGAGCACGGATTGGCCACTTTGGGCGGTGCGCGAAGGCGACGCACGCCGCGTCGCCGTCACTTTGGGCGAAGGACTGTGGAGATGGCGCATGCAGGACCTCGTCCGTCACGATGGAGAGAG
>JBMZAL010000299.1:0-1586 GCA_049611325.1 Flavobacteriales bacterium | reverse complement strand
ATGGACCGATCCGCAACCCGTTTTGCGCGCCTACCGACCCTGAGCGTACTTTCGCGGCATGCCCACTACGTCACGCATTGTCATCGACGTCACCACCGATGAAAATCAGGTGCCCGTCGCCATGGAATGGACCGCCGAAGACGGCGGCGTCATGAACCAGCCCGCCTCCGCCATGGCCCTCTCCATGTGGAACGCCAAGGAGTTCGCCGCGATGCGGATGGACCTTTGGACCAAGGAAATGAGTGTGGAAGAGATGCGCTCCTTTGTGGTCCAAACCATCATGACCTTGGCCGACACCTACGAGCGCTCCACCTCCGACAAGGACCACGCGAACGCGCTCCGTGGATTCACGGAAGAGCTCGCCAAGCGCATTGGCGTGATTGAATCCTGAGCCTCAGGGCTGATACAGCCCGTTGGTGGAGGCGATGAAGCGAAGCACCTCTTCTCGCCCTTCCCCCGTGTTTCCGCTGGTCACAAACACCGGCGGCATCTTGTGCCATTGCTTGAGCATCACCTGCTCGTAAGCTGGAAGGAACGCCGCGCGCTCCGCCTTGTTGAGCTTGTCCACCTTGGTGAACACCAACACAAAGGGCAACCCCACTTCCCCCATCCAAGCCATGAATTCGAGGTCGACTTTTTGGGCGGGAATGCGGGAATCCACAAGCATCATCACGCACATCAAGTTCGTGCGTGAGTTCAGGTACTGCTTGGTCACCTTCATCCACTTCACCCGGTCCTTTTTGCTCACCTTGGCATACCCAAAGCCGGGCAAGTCCACCAAGTACCAGGTGTCGTCCACGTCGAAGTGGTTGATGAGCTGGGTTTTGCCTGGGGTACTGGATGTTTTGGCCAAACTGTTGCGCCCCACCAACATGTTGAGCAGGGAGCTCTTGCCCACATTGGAACGGCCAATGAAGGCATACTCAGGGCGTTCCGGCTTGGGGCATTCCGACGGTTGCGCGCTGCTCTTGACGAACGACGCCTCCTTCAATTCCCATGTGGACTCGCCGGACATGGGCTCAAGAAATGCCGCGGCTGGCAAACCAGTCGCTCAAGATTTGGTTGAACGTGTCCGGGTGCTCCATCATGGGGGCGTGGCCACATTCGTCGATCCAATGCAAGTCCGCATCCGGGAATCCTGCGAGGAATTCCTCGGCCACCTCGGGCGGCGTGATGATGTCGTTCTTGCCCCAAATCAGGCACACCGGCACATTCATCGAAGGAAGGTCCTTGGCCATGTTGTGACGGATGGCCGACTTCGCAATGCTCAGGATGCGGAGCACCTTGTTGCGGTCGTTGACCGCCTCGAAGCACTCGTCGACGAGCTCGGGGGTGGCGTGCTTGGGGTCGTGGAAAGTCACGGCAACCTTCTCCTTGATGTACGACTTGTCCTCACGCCGCGGGAAACTTGAACCAAAGGCGTTTTCGTAGAGCCCGCTGCTGGCCGTCAACGTGAGGGACGCCACCCGGTCGAGGTGGTCGCGGGTGTAGATCAACCCCACGTGTCCTCCAAGGCTGTTGCCGAGCAGATGCACTTTTTCAAGGCCGAGCTCGTCCAGGAACCCGGCGATGTGCTTTGCCATGTT
>JBMZAL010000298.1:0-1588 GCA_049611325.1 Flavobacteriales bacterium | reverse complement strand
AGTAGTTCCGCTGGCGCATGTAGCGCTCGGCTTCCAGGGCCGTCAAGCCGTGGCGCTTGCGGTGCTCAAACAACACTTCCCCGAACGCTCTGCGACGCTCCTCCTGATCCTCCCCGCGCGGGTCGAGGATGGTGGCGCCTTCGAGTTCAAGGTTGTTTTCTTCAATGAGTGCCTCGATGCGGCTTTGGCGTCCGAGCAAAATGGGGTGGGCAATGCCTTCGTCCATCGCCATCTCTGCAGCCTTCAACACTTTGTAGTGCTCAGCCTCGGCGAACACCACGCGCTTCGGCGCACGGGCGGCCCGGGTGGCGATGTTGCGCGAGAACGTGCTGTCTTTGCCCAAACGCATCTCGAGGTGGCGCTTGTAGTGATCCCAATCTGTGATGGGCGCTTGCGCAATGCCTGAGTCCATGGCGGCCTCGGCCACGGCAGGCGCCACGGCAGCAATCAAACGCGGGTCAACTGGCTTCGGGATGATGAGATCCCGACCAAAGGTCAGCGCCCCCTCTCCGTAAGCCTCACTCACTTCGTCCGGAACGTTTTCCTCCGCCAACGATGCAATGGCACGCACAGCGGCCAATTTCATGGCGTCGTTGATGCCGGTGGCGCGGACGTCCAGGGCCCCACGGAAGATGTATGGGAAACCCAGGACGTTGTTCACCTGGTTGGGATGGTCGCTACGGCCTGTGGCCATGATGACATCCTCGCGCGAAGCCATGGCCTCGTCGTATCCGATTTCTGGGTCTGGATTGGCCAAGGCAAAGACGATGGGATTGGCCGCCATGGCTTGGACCATGGATGCATCCACAAGCCCGCCTTTGCTCAAGCCCAAAAACACGTCCGCCCCCTTCATGGCCTCCGCCAAGTCGGCGAACTGCGCGTCCGTGGCATACTTCTGCTTGCTGGCATCCAAGCCTTCGCGTCCGGAGTGGATGTGGCCGCGGCTGTCAAACACCGCCGCATTTTCCCGCTTCATGCCGAGCTGCTCGTAGATGTCCAGGCACGACATGGCCGCGGCTCCTGCGCCACTGACCACGACGCGGATGTCTTCAATCTTCTTGTCTGCAAGCTTGAGGGCATTGAGCAAGGCCGCCGCACTGATGATTGCGGTGCCGTGCTGGTCGTCGTGCATCAACGGGATGTCGAGCTCCTCCTTCAAGCGGCGCTCGATCTCAAACGCCTCAGGGGCCTTGATATCCTCCAAGTTGATGCCACCAAACGTGGGTGCAATCGCCTTGACCGTTGCCACAAACTGGTCGACGTCTGTGGCGTCCACCTCGATGTCAAAAACATCAATGTCTGCGAACACTTTGAACAGAACGCCTTTTCCCTCCATCACGGGCTTGCTCGCCTCGGGGCCAATGTCCCCCAGACCAAGCACTGCTGTGCCGTTGCTGATGACCGCCACGAGGTTGCCCTTGGCAGTGTAGGTGTAGACGTCCTGTGGATTCTCTGCAATCGCCTTGCACGGCTCTGCCACCCCGGGACTGTAGGCCAAGCTGAGGTCCCGCTGCGTGCTGTACGGTTTGGTCGGGATCACCTCCACCTTCCCCCGTCGTTCCCGGGCGTGGTATTCGAGGGCCTCTCT
>JBMZAL010000297.1:0-1596 GCA_049611325.1 Flavobacteriales bacterium | reverse complement strand
TCGAAAAGCGACGGTCAATCAGCACGGCAAGCGCCACAGACTGAGGACGGCCATGGGCGAGCAAGGCATCCAAGCCTGCGCGGATGGTTCGGCCCGTGAACAACACATCGTCCACAAGCACAACGTGCCTGGACTCGACCGTGAAGCCCATGTCATTGACATTGGGGGACAACAGCTTCTCATGCGTCCGAAAATCGTCTCTGAAAAACGTCACATCGAGCTTGCCGCAATGGATGTCCGTGCCGGGCAACAACTCCTCCAAGCGCGCCTTCAAGCGCGCAGCCAGCCTTGAACCTCGGGGCTGAAGACCGACCAAGTCGGTTTGGGAAAAATCGTGGTGCTCGATCAGCTGGTGGGCGAGCCGGTCGAGGATGAGCGCAAATTGCGCGGGAGGAATCAGAACCTGGTCCTGCATGTTTCACTGCAAAGATACGGGCAAAAAAAAGGAGGCCAACCGGCCTCCTTTTCTTACAGTTCGCTTTTTCGAAATCAAGCGTTGTCGTCCTTCTTTTCGTCCTCTGCAGGCGCATCGTCCGCAGCAGGAGCGTCTTCAGCCTTGGGTGCCTCTTCCGCAGGAGCTTCCTCCTTCTTCGCAGCAGCCTTTTTCTTGGGTGCAGCCTTCTTCTTGGGTGCTGCCTTCTTGGCTTCCTCTTCAGGACCACCTTCCATTTGCTCCTTGAGTGCCGTCAAGACATCCAAGTCACCAAAGGTGCTCTTTTCGACGCTGGCATTGACTTCGTCCATCATGCGCGTGGATCCGCCGCCACCACCGCCACCTGAAGTGCGAGGCTTCTTGGGCGTGTCAGACTTGGCAGGTCCTTCTTCGTACGTGCGCAAGTGGCTCACCGTGATGCGCTTGGCATTTCGGTTGAACTCCAACACCACAAACTCGTCTTGGCTTTCCACGCCGAGCGTGCTGCCGTCTTGCTTCACCAAATGCTTGGAGTGGCATGTGCCTTCCAAACCGTAAGGAAGCGCGATGGTGGCGTGACCGCCCTCCACCTTGACCACAGTTGCCTGGTGCTTGCTGCCCACAGCGAACACGCTTTCGAAGACCTCCCATGGGTTTTCTTCGAGCTGCTTGTGTCCGAGGCTCATGCGGCGGTTCTCCTTGTCGAGTTCGAGCACGACGACTTCAATTTCGTCACCCACGTTGCAGAACTCAGAGGGGTGCTTGATCTTCTTGGACCAGCTGAGGTCAGAGATGTGCACCAAACCATCGATGCCTTCTTCCAACTCGACGAAGAGGCCGAAGTTGGTGAAGTTGCGCACCGTGCCTTTCTGCTTGGACTCCACAGGGTAACGGACTTCGATGTCTGCCCATGGGTCTTGCGTGAGTTGCTTGAGGCCGAGAGACATCTTGCGCTCTTCGCGGTCGATGCCCAAAATCATGCATTCGATTTCGTCGTTGACCTTCAGGAAGTCTTGCGCGCTGCGCAAGTGCTGAGACCAAGAGATTTCGCTGACGTGGAGAAGACCCTCCACACCTGGCGCGATTTCCACAAAGGCTCCGTAGTCGGCCATGACAACCACGCGACCCTTGATTTTGGTGCCTTCGACCAAGTCCTCGGAGAGGGCATCCCATGGGTGCGGCGT
>JBMZAL010000296.1:0-1603 GCA_049611325.1 Flavobacteriales bacterium | reverse complement strand
CACGCCAACAACACTTACAAAGCGGACTTCCTGTACGACAACCTCATCATGGAGGCGAATGTGATTGAAGGCAGCCGCCGAGCGGGTGTGAAAAAGCTGCTCTTTTTGGGCAGTTCCTGCATCTATCCCAAACACGCGCCCCAACCCATGTCGGAAGAGGTGCTGCTGACCGGTGCGCTGGAGCCAACCAACGAGCCCTACGCGATTGCCAAAATCGCCGGCCTCAAGATGTGCGACGCCTACCGCGACCAGCACGGCTGCAACTTCATCAGCGCCATGCCGACCAACCTCTATGGCCCGGGAGACAACTACCATCCGGAAAACAGCCACGTGTTGCCCGCCTTGATTCGGCGCTTCCACGAAGCAAAGGAGAACGGTGCTGCGGAAGTGGTTTGCTGGGGAACAGGATCGCCGATGCGCGAGTTCTTGCACGTGGACGATTTGGCAGAAGCATGCCTGCATTTGATGGACGTCCACAACGACGCCGGATGGGTCAACCTCGGCACCGGCAAGGATGTCACCATCAAGACACTCGCCGAGACCGTAGCCCGCGTCGTGGGCTTCGAGGGTGCCTTGACGTGGGACACCACCAAACCCGACGGCACGCCACGCAAACTCCTTGACGTCTCCAAAATGACGTCTCTCGGTTGGAAGGCCAAGACCCCGCTTGAACAAGGCATTCGCGACGTTTACGAAAAATTCAAGACGTCCGTGACGCACGAAACCCTGCGCGGATGACCCGCTGCCACTGGGCAGGTGTGGCATTCATGCTGCTCTCCTCCTCGGCATGGGGGCAGGCCATGGGCGAGGCGGATTCCCTGCTCGGACCTCAGACGGGGGACGTCACATGGTCCCTGCGCCAGCACGGGTTGACGTGGGATACCCCCCAAATGACCTTGCACTTGGACCCTTGGTTCACGATTCGGCATCTCACAGGAACCCCTCCCACCACGTCGGAAGCTGCGGTTTCTCCTTGGGACAACCTCCGTGGCGCCCACTTTGAAGCAGCCTTGGATGGCGTGTGGCACGTGGAGGGATCGCTGGAAGAAATGCAAGGATGGGCCGGGGCGTGGGACGCCGCCACCATGACAGCATCCACCGCCCTGCCGGGTTGGGGACGGGCCAAGCTCACCTCAGGCGGCCGCGTCGACGTGGCGCGCGCGAGGGTCACTTCCCGCTACAGCCACGTGTCCACCCAAGGAGATTCCCTCCTCTTCTCGACCGCCTACGCCCCGGTGCAATGGGGCGCCTTGCCTTCGCCCTTGACCTTCTCGAACGAAGCGGCTTCCTTCCCGAGGGCAAGCGTGACTTGGGTTCGACCCAACGGCCTGTCCGCCCAAACCACCGCAGCCCGGTGGACCGGAACCGAACGCGGACCCGCTGGAGGTTCCACCGAGAGCCTGTTTCGTCAAACCGACGCGGGGTGGGTCGACTTTGGCTGGAGACACCCGTCGCGGGGATCGCTGGGATTGCTTGGTGGTGTTCTGCGCGAGCGTCCTTGGACAGGCGAGCTCGCCACGGATTCATTGGGCCGGTTTGCGTGGCGCAGCTGGCTGAGTGTGTTCAGCACGTGGCGCACCGCCTCCGATAACGTGCTGCTTTC
>JBMZAL010000295.1:0-1606 GCA_049611325.1 Flavobacteriales bacterium | reverse complement strand
GGTTGCGAAGTGCAGCTGCTTGCTTGTCGTTCTCTGCGTATTCAATCGCCTCGTTCAACCACTTGATGATCTCTGCAATGCTCTCGCCGTACAAGCCGTCAAGCTTGTAAACGTTCTCGAACACCTTGCCTTCTGCGTCCTTTTCCAAACGGCTGTTCAAGCCGTATTCCACAGGGCTCCGGTCATCCCGGTCCACAATGGATTCGAAGTAGGCCTTGGCCTCGTCGGTGGAGACGTTGGGCGCGTAAAAGTTCACAGCTGAGCTTTCCACGAGCCCTTTGGATCCGTCCTGCTCCACTTTCTTCGACTCCACCGCGGGATCGAACATGACGCCGCGCAATTCCGCGTCCAGGCTGTTGCCCGTCTCGGCCAACAAGTGATCCATGTAGGCCTCGCTGAATTGGGGCTGATGCTTGGTGTTGGCGTAGTGGTGGTGGATGCCGTTCGAGAACCAGATGCGCTTGAGATACACCTCAAATGCCTGCCACCCCACCGTGTTGCGGTCGCCTTCGTAGTTCACGTAGATGTCCTCAAGGAGGCGACGGATGCGGAGGTTGTAGCGGTTGTTTTGGTCGTACATGATGTCGCGACCGCTGAGGCCCGCCATGTTCAAACAGTACACCAATGCCTGTTGCTTGGGGCTCAACTTTTCCCAGCCAGGGATCTGGTAGCGGACAATTTTGAGGTCCGCGAACTGCTCCGTCTTCCAGACAAAGTCGTTGTCATCTGGGGCACTCGCTTGGGACTCCATCTCGGGTGCCGGCGCAAAGTCACCTCCCTCTGGGGTGGGTGTGGAACAACTTGAAAGGAGCACTCCAGCGGCCATTGTGGCAGCCAGGCTCCAACATTGAATTCGTGTGAAACGCATGGATTCGGTGATTTTCCGACCAAGGTACACGACTTCGTACGAGTATCTTCGTGTCGTGCGGATGTCCAGGCTCATGCTTCGTGCCTTTCTCGGCCCCTTTGCCGTCACCTTGCCCGTGGCGCTGTTCATCTTGGACATGCAATTCCTGTGGGTGTACGCCGACGACCTTATCGGCAAGGGCCTTGATCTTTGGGTGGTCTTCAAACTGATGGTCTTCGCGTCCGCGCGTTTGGTCAATCTCGCGCTCCCACTTGCTGTCCTCGTCGCCTCCATCATGGCCATGGGCAACCTCGCAGAGCGCAGCGAATTGACGGCCATGAAGGCCTCAGGCATGTCGTTCCTCCGCATCCTCCGCCCCTTGGTGCTGTGCATGACGCTCATCTGCAGCGGCGCGTTGTGGTTCAGCAACACCGGTTGGCCGGCTGCCAACATGCGCTTCCGTGCCCTGCTCTACTCCGTCACCAAACAAAAACCCGCCCTCAACATCCGCGAAGGCGTGTTCTACAACGGCATTGACGGATTTTCCATTCGCGTGGGCACAAAGCATCCGGACGGCACGCTCGACGACGTGCTCATTCACGATCACCGGGACCCCAAGGGCCGAAGCGTCCTCGTGGTCCATGCAGACCACGGACGGATGACCCAGGACGACGGCGCTTTGGTGGTGGAATTGGAACAGGGCGTCAGCTACGAGGAACACCAAGAGACCATGTCGCGCAACAAGGAACGCGTGCATCC
>JBMZAL010000294.1:0-1606 GCA_049611325.1 Flavobacteriales bacterium | reverse complement strand
TCGTGTGTCGCATGTCGATTGAGTACCCTCTCAATTTGGTCGCAAAAATAAGCCAAATCAAGGGTTGGACACACAGTCGTCACAGGAATGTCATGAACAATGGGCATTTAGAATCGTTCCATGGCCATGAACTGCGGGCATCGCTTCACCAACACCCCAGGAAACGACCCAATTTGACAGAAGTTCGCTGCGTCTGTTCCGAGACACTTCAGAAGAGGAATACATTTGTCCCATGTCACGCTTTTTGCCACTTGTCGTGCTTGTCGGAAGCGCTTGGATTTCGGCGCCGGTGTCGTCCCAAACCGACACAACGTCCACGGACAGTGGATGGTGGAAGGGTCTCTTCCGTCCCACAGACGAAGCGCCCAATGCGGCCCCGCGGGAATCGGTGGGCACGCCCACTGCGGAGCCCGCAGCTGAGACCCCGTCAGACACCCCCTCCGCCATGGAGGACACGTTGGCGCTCCCCATCCCGAGAGGTGCGCAACCCGCCACATTCAGCTGGTCGCTTCCGGCGGGTCTTGCGACCCTCGACAGCCTCGACAAAGCCGACCCCAAGCCCCTTCAAGGCTACCGCATCCAGATCTACTTCGGAGACCTCCAAGAAGCACGTGCTGTGCGGGCTGCCTTTCGCCGGGACCACCCCGACGAAGCCTGCCAACTCATGCCCATCGCGCCCAATTACGCTGTGACGGTGGGCAACTACCGCAACATGTGGAGTGCCCAGAGGGCCCTGCGCGACGGACACGTGGGTACCTGGAAACACGCCCTTGTCATTCCCAGTGCCATCGACCTGCCTGCCTTGCGCTGAACGAGGTTGGAACCAACGTCTTGGTGACGCACAAAAAAAGGGGCCGCGATGGCCCCTTTTTTGATGCTTCCATGGAAGCTGGTATCAATCCTCGAGCGTCTGCTTCACTTCCACTTCTTCGTACGCCTCGACCACGTCGCCCACCTTGATGTCGTTGAAACGCTCGATGTTCAAACCGCACTCGAAGCCTTTCGCCACTTCTTTGGCGTCGTCCTTGAATCGCTTGAGGGATCCGAGCTCCCCGGTGTACACCACCACCCCATCGCGGATCACGCGAACGCGGCTGGAGCGAAGGATTTTCCCCTCGGTCACGAAGCAACCTGCAATGGTGCCCACCTTCGAAATCTTGAAGGTCTCGCGGATCTCCGCAGAGCCCACAATCTTTTCTTCGATTTTGGCGCTCAACAAGCCTTCCATCGCATCGCGCATCTCTTCGATGGCCTTGTAGATGATGGAGTACAGCTTGATTTGGATTTCCTCATGCTCGGCCAACTTCCGGGCAGAAGCCGAGGGGCGAACTTGGAAGCCGATGATGATGGCGTTCGACGCCGAAGCCAGCAGCACGTCCGAATCGGAGATTTGACCCACCGCTTTGTGGATGATGTTGACCTGGACCTTTTCGGTGGTCAGCTTTTGCAAAGAATCGCTCAACGCCTCGATCGAGCCGTCCACGTCACCCTTGAGTTTGACGTTGTTGTTGACTATTTTCAATCATTAACATTGGCATCCATTGTACTGCACAAGACCAATGATCTACTGCATTTCCAGTGTTAGGATCTACTCCTGCGATATGTG
>JBMZAL010000293.1:0-1653 GCA_049611325.1 Flavobacteriales bacterium | reverse complement strand
AGTTGCTCGAATACCGCCCAGGCATGTTCTACACTTGTGCTGAAGAAGGATTCCCAATCGTTCCCGTGGCCTTAGAATACCGCGACCCCAACATTGCATGGGTGGACAAGGCTTGGTTCATTCCCCACGCGTTTCATCACTTTGGCGCCAAGCACATCGACGTGGCCGTTCGCATCGGCGAAGCCGTGAAGATGACGGATGCAGAGGCCCTGCGTGCCCATGTCCGCAACTGGACGGAAACCCAAGTGCTTGAGCTTCGGGCGCAATTTGATGCGTAACACCTGAATCGAAATCAAACAAAAAGGGCTGACCTCCACGAGGCCAGCCCTTTGTCTTTGTTCGAATTCTTATTGAACCATCAACGGCACCGTCACGCGGCCTTGAGCCGTTGTGGCGACCACGGTGTATCGACCGGGCGCGATGCCCTCGAGGTCGAGCCACGCGGAGGTTGTCGCCTGAAGGACTTCTGCGCCAAGCACATCGTAGAGAAACACATTGGCTCGTTGCACGTCTGAGGCGCCCCAATCGAAGAACACGCGGCCACGCGCGGGGTTGGGCACGAGCTCCAGTTGCACGTTGTCAAGTCCATCGACGTTGTCCACCTCCAAGATTTGGACGGTGCGAACCACTTCGCCTTCACAGCCTGTGGTGTCCGCCTCCAAGACGGTCACCGAAGCACCACCAGCTTCCGAACCCCAAGTCACGTTGATTTGCGACGTTCCTTGCCCGTCGGTGATCTCTCCTCCCACCACGGTCCATGTGAAGGAGTCACCAATCGCGCCGTTGTACGTGTACGTAGACTCGTCACCGGCGAAAGGGAACAGCGGACCAGAGATGCTGCCCCCTCCTAACGTGTAGCAAGATTCGTCATCCACGTTGGCCAATTCATTGTAGTTGCACGCGTCTTCATCCGTGCACCCAAACACGGCGGGAACACCTGTGCACATGCAGTCGTCGCCGATCACATCAAAGACCGTGTTCTCGTCACCATCATCACAAGCGTCCCCTGGCACCTCACACAGTCCATTGTCTGTGTTGGCCAACGGGTCAAAGTTGCACGCATCCGGATTGGTGCAACCGAACACTGCGGGCAGACAGAACTCGTGTTGAATTTCATCGCCGTAGTCGGCCTCGGCCATTTGAAAGAGCACCGTGCCTGACGAATCGGTCGCAGTGTAATTGCCATCCACACCGCATTGGGTCCACGCCGCACCGTTCAATCCATCTCCATAGGTGTCGGTCAGGACGAAGGTGTAGCAACCTTGGGTCAGGCATTGCTCAAAGGAAACTTCCGTTTCTGCATCGGAATACCCTCCTGCATCAACCGTGGCGACCACAGTGTCTCCCAACACCAATTCCCATCCCACCTCTTCGGGCCAACAGTCGGTCAGAATGGTCAACGAAAAGTCCACGCAGGGGAATTCACAAGACCCGTCGTCAATGGTCGCCAATGGATCGAAGTTCAAGGCCTCGTTGCCGAAGGCATCCACGGCAATGGTGCATCCTGGAACGAGGGTGTCGCAGGCGGGTGTGGAAACCATGACAGTCTCAGACACCAAGGAATCCACAGTCACGTAGAACTCGTAGTTCGCACTTGAGTACATCCCCGTGAAGGTGTAAGTCTCTCCTGATGCAATCATCAAGGAATCACAC
>JBMZAL010000292.1:0-1655 GCA_049611325.1 Flavobacteriales bacterium | reverse complement strand
CGCTTTTGACGATTTGGTCAACCGCACCCTGCAATACCTCAGCAGCCGAGACGACGTCAAACGCCTTCGCGTTCGCGTTCCGGAAAGGCTCGACGAGGACCTCAGGTGCGAATGGGTGGCCGAGGTCTACGACGCCTCCCTCTCTCCCACAGTGAACGTCGAGGTGATCCTCGAACTGACCAAGCAAAATGGACAGCCCACCGTCCACCGCTTTTTGGAGAACCCACGGGGCGCAGATTTCAACTTGGACCTTGGCATGCTCCTGCCAGGAGTCTACAACTGGGTGGCCTCGTGTGTCCAAAATGGAGAGACGCTCACCGAAAAAGGCAGCCTTGTCGTCAACGCGGTCGAAGCCGAGGCAAGCCTCACGCCTGCGAACCACGGCCTGCTCAAGAGGCTTGCCCTTCGCACGGAAGGAGAATACTTGGGGACGCTGGACCAACCCCAAGACTTGGAAGGCATTCGGCAAGCGTGGGCCACTTTCGCGAATCGCACGCCAAGCCAGGACATCGTCCATACGTCCTCGGAACGTCTGCCCTTGCATGCCCAACTTTGGCTGCTGGTGACCCTGTTGGCTTTGCTGACGGCCGAGTGGGCCATTCGCCGCGCCGGAGGCGGCCGTTAAAGCCAGTGAACGTTGGCGACAAACCTTGTGACTTCGTCGATCCCCAAACTATCTTTCCCGCATGAACATGTCTGCTTCCCCTGAGGACCGTCGCCGCTTGCGCGGCATCCTCGTTGCCCTGATCGTTTTCCTCCCCGTCGTGATGTTGTGGGGCTCCCTGACGGTCACCGTGCCTTCCGGCTACGCCGGTTTGACCTTCCACACATTTGGCGAAGGCGTCGATCCCGACGAAGCCCCCTTGAAGAGCGGCTTCCACTTCAAAGCGCCTTGGAACAAGGTCTATGAATACGAGATCCGTCAAACCGAACAAATGGAAGCCCTGGAGGTCCTGAGCTCCAACCTGCTCAAAATCAACATGGACATGACGGTCTTCACGCAGCCACAGTACGAGAACCTGGGCCGCTTGGAAATCGAGCGGGGACGCAACTACGAAGAGAAGGTGATTCGCCCTGCCATGCGTTCCGTCGCGCGCGAGGTCATCGCCAAGTACCTCCCCGAGGAATTCAACACGACCAAGCGTGAGCAAATCCAGTTGGAGATCAAGAACCAACTCGCGGACAAGCTCGCCGAGAACTACATCCAACTCAACGACGTCTTGATCCGGAACATCACCCTCCCCACCACGTTGGAGCAGGCCATCGAGCGCAAGCTTCAACAGGAGCAAGAATCGTTGGAATACGAGTTCCGCCTGGAGAAAGCCAAAAAAGAAGCCGACCGCCTACGCATCGAAGCCGCAGGCATCCGAGATTTTGAAGAAATCATTTCCAAAGGCTTGAGCGAAAAGCTGCTCAAGTGGAAAGGCATTGAAGCCACCAAGGAAATCGCCAAGAGCAACAACACCAAGATTGTGGTTGTGGGCGGCGGCGACGACGGGTTGCCGTTGATTTTGGGCAACAACTGAGTGCCCTGACCCTTGCGGGCCAGCTGGCCGACCCAGGCCTAAGGGCCCTCACGAAAAAGACGCCTGCAGGGCGTCTTTTTTTTGTCCCTGCATGCCGAGGGCTTTGGGAAACTTGCGCAAACGCAAACG
>JBMZAL010000291.1:0-1657 GCA_049611325.1 Flavobacteriales bacterium | reverse complement strand
CGACCCTGATGAACATGTTGGGATGCCTCGACAGTCCCACTTCGGGGACCTACATCCTGAACGACCAGGACGTCAGCCGTTTGGAAGACGACGCCCTTGCAGACATTCGCAACCGGGAGATTGGCTTTGTGTTTCAGACGTTCAACCTGCTGCCGAGGTACACCGCTTTGGAAAACGTGGCGCTGCCCATGGTTTATGCGGGGATGGGCAAAGCCGAGCGCATGGCGCGGGCCGAGGAGGTGCTCCATCAAGTAGGGTTGGGGGATCGCATGGACCACCGACCCAACGAATTGAGTGGGGGGCAGCGACAGCGCGTGGCCGTGGGCCGGGCCCTCGTCATGAAGCCGAGCATCATCTTGGCGGACGAGCCGACGGGCAATTTGGACACCGCCACGTCGCAAGAGGTGATGGAGCTGTTTGGGGACATCCAAAAGGCGGGAAACACGGTGATTCTTGTGACCCACGAAGAGGACATCGCGGCATATGCCCACCGGACTGTCCGGTTGCGCGACGGCCGGGTGGAGTCGGACGCCTGACGCGCGAAATTCCTGCCTTTGGCGCAGGGAAGCCGGGCACTCTGTCTTTACTTTGTGTAAGCACCCTCACCACGAGGGCAAAGCCATTGACATGACGGATTCTCAGACCTCCAAGCGCACGCGCATTTCCCTTTTGTTGAACGACTCCATGGTGGGCCAAACCCTGCGCGTTTGCGGGTGGGTTCGCACGTTCCGCAACGACCGTTTTCTCGCCGTGAATGACGGCTCGACCTTGCAGAATTTGCAGTTGGTGGTCGACAAGGAGGCTACGGATGCCGAGGTGCTGAAGCAACTCCACACTGGTGCCGCCATTGAAGCGGTTGGTGAGTTGGTGGAGAGCCAGGGAGGAGGCCAGGCCACGGAGCTCAAGGTGTCGACCCTGACTGTGCTCGGTGGCGCCGACCCCGAGGAGTTCCCCATCCAGATGAAGCGGCACAGCTTGGACTTCCTCCGGGAAAAGGCCCACCTGCGTTTCCGCACCAATACGTTTGGCGCGGTGTTCCGCGTTCGGCATGCCTTGCAGTACGCGGTGCACACGTTCTTCCACGAACGGGGGTTTTACCAATTGCACACGCCCATCATCACGGGGAGTGATGCAGAAGGCGCGGGAGAGATGTTCCGCGTGACGACCATGGATTTGGACAACCCACCGCGCACCGAAGATGGCGCCGTGGACGTCAGCCAAGACTTTTTTGGCAAGGAGTCCAACCTCACCGTGAGTGGCCAGCTTGAGGCTGAGCTGGGCGCCATGGCTTTGGGGCAGGTGTACACGTTTGGGCCGACGTTCCGCGCAGAGAACAGCAACACCTCACGCCACCTCGCAGAGTTCTGGATGATCGAGCCGGAGATCGCGTTTGCCGACCTCGAGGACGACATGGCGTTGGCGGAGGATTGTTTGAAGTACGTGCTGGGCTTCGCTTTGGAGCACTGCGCGGAGGACCTCGCCTTCTTGGAGAAGCGGGAGTTGGACGCCGAGAAGCAGTTGCCCCAAGCGGACCGTCACGAGCACCCTTTGCGCGCACGGTTGCAGGCTGTGGTGGACGCCCCCTTCACCCATTTGACCTACACCGAGGCCATTGATTTGTTGCGCAACTCCAAGCCCTACAAGAAGAAGAAATTCA
>JBMZAL010000290.1:261-1671 GCA_049611325.1 Flavobacteriales bacterium | reverse complement strand
TTTGCTTTCGGGCGAAAACTTTTCCGACTTCAGCACATCGACTTCGGCGTTCTGCTTGGACGATGTGTCGGGCTGCCTGGTGCTCGAAATGACCGACAGTTTTGGTGACGGATGGACCGGTGCGGTGCTCTACATCACCGTACCAACGCTCGGTTTGTCCCTCGGAACATTCACTTTGGAGGAAGGCAATGCGCAGGCCATCACATTTGGTGAGGGGTGCGAAACCGAGGAGGTTGAAATCGAAGGCTGCACCGATCCGTTTGCCTTCAACTACAACCCTGCCGCCACGGTCGACGACGGCTCGTGCGATTACGACTGCGGGTGCGACGATGTGTATGAGCCCGTCTGTGCCTTCGACTTCACCACAGGTGAGTACATCACTTACATCAACCTTTGTGAAGCGCAGTGTGCGCAGGCTTGGTTCTTCGCTGATGGCGATTGCGACGACCAACCCGTGTATGGATGCACGGACCCGGAAGCCGTGAATTACAACCCGGATGCAACGGACGACGATGGTTCTTGTGTGTTGGTTCCAGCTTGCGGCGAAAATGAACTGTTGGCGGTAGCCACCTTGACCACGGAAATGTGGGGCGGGGAAGTCAGCTACACGATATCCGACGACAACGGCATCCTCGCCGAAGGGCAAGGCGTTGCGGATGACGACAGCACCGCGACTTATTTCTGCATAGCAGATACCGCTGGTTGCTTGGTCCTGAACATGATGGACAGTTTCGGCGACAGTTGGAACGGCGCGGCCCTGACAGTCACGGTTCCGGACCAAGATTTGTCGCTCGGTACCTTCACCTTGGCGGTAGGGGCATTCCAGGCGGTGACGTTTGGACTGGACTGCGAAACCGAGGAGGTGGAAGTCGAGGGCTGCACAGATCCCCTGGCCAACAACTACAATCCGCTGGCAACCGTGGACGACGGATCCTGCGATTACGGGTGCGGATGCGAAGACGTCTACGAACCGGTATGTGCGTTGGATTTTGCCACCGGCGAACTGATCACCTTCACCAATGCGTGCGAGGCGGAGTGTGTGGGTGCCTTTGTGGTGGCGGACGGCGACTGCGATGATCAACCGGTGTTCGGTTGCACCGATCCTGAAGCGCTCAACTACAACCCAGATGCAACAGACGATGACGGGTCTTGCGTAGGTGTTTTGGCCTGCGCCGATGGGGAAGCAGAAGTGTTGGTGACCCTGCACACCGGCATGTGGGGGAGTGAGGTGTCGTTTGTTTTGTCTGATGCCAACGACGTGGTCGCCGAGGGCGAAGGTTATGCGGATTACAGCGAGTACTTCACTTCGTTCTGCTTGAGTGACAGCGCCGGCTGCCTGCAGCTGGAAATGATCGACAGCTTCGGCGACGGGTGGAACGACGCCACCATCGAGATCAGCATCCCATCCCA
>JBMZAL010000290.1:0-251 GCA_049611325.1 Flavobacteriales bacterium | reverse complement strand
CCTTTGGCATCGGATGTGAAACGGTTGAGGTGGAAACGGAGGGCTGCACTGATCCATTTGCCTTCAACTACGACCCCTACGCCACCATCGATGACGGCTCCTGCTCGTATGATTGCGAGTGTGAGGACATCTACGACCCAGTGTGCGGGTACGATTTCTTCACGGGAGCCTATGTCACATACAACAACGCGTGCGAGGCAGCCTGTGAGCAAGCGTACATCGTGTGGGAAGGCGATTGTGCCGATCAACCC
>JBMZAL010000289.1:0-1686 GCA_049611325.1 Flavobacteriales bacterium | reverse complement strand
ACGTTGACGTGGTCCCACGCAATGCCTGTGATGACCGTCACGTGAGGTCCGTACCAGAGGAATTTGGGCCGCAGGTCGATGGGGGAGCTGAGGTATTCGTCGCCTTCAATCACCGCCCATTCGTGGCGGTCTTGCAAATCCACCATGCGGTCAAATCCTTCGAGTTGTGCGCCGACCATCAAGTCGGTCTTGCGTCCCGACTTGTGCAGGGCATGGAGAATCATGGACGTCACCGTGGTCTTGCCATGGCTGCCGGCCACGACCATGCGCTGTTTGGATTCGGTGGCGAACCGCAGGAATTCCGGATAGCTCTGGATGCGCAGCCCCAGCTCTTGGGCGCGTTGCAACTCGGGGTTGTCGGTTCGTGCGTGCATGCCGAGAATGACCACGTCCAAATCAGGCGTGATGCGCTCCGCATCCCAACCCTCAGTGTCGGGCAACAATCCCGCAGCTTGAAGTCGGCCGCGGCTGGGTTCGAAAATTTGGTCGTCGCTTCCCGTGACGTGATGTCCGGCATCGGCCAGGGCCAAGGCGAAGTTGTGCATGGCGCTGCCGCCAACTGCGATGAGGTGAATCCGCATGAGGGAAAGTTCACATCTTTTCATGGTGCCATGCGCTTCAACCCAACACACTTTCTCACATTCGCACCATGAGAACCTGGCGCCCGTTGCAATCTCCCCATCGACAGGCTTGGGCCTTGCTGAGAGGTCCTTTGGCCTGGTGGTTCATCCCGGGCGCCGCGCTGACCCTGGCTTTGGCGGCGTTGGGGTGGTGGGGAATTGCGGCAGCCGCGGACGGTGTGACCGCGTGGTTGCTGTCCAAGTGGAGTCCAGAGACGGAGAGCACCTGGTGGGCCGCCGTCGTGGAATGGCTGATTTGGTTGCTCCTGTTGGTGGTCAAGATCAAGCTCACCAAGTACATCGTGCTTGTGGTGATGGGGCCGCTTTTGGCGGCGGTGAGCGAAGCGGTGGAAACCCAAATCACTGGCCAGTCTGTGTCGTTTTCATGGGGAAGGTGGGTCAAAGACGCCGTCAGGGGATTGCGGTCCGCTGCACTTCTTGCCACGTTCGAGTGGTCTTTGACCTTGATGCTCTGGGCCGTCGGCCTCGCCGTGCCTGTGCTGAGCCCATTCACCTTGACGGCGGCGTGGATTTTGGGGGCATGGGCGTATGGCGCCTCTGTGATGGATTACGTGTGGGAGCGGGAGGGGAAGGGCACTTGGGCCGGGTTGGCGGCTTCCTTGCGGCGGTTTGGGTTGGCCCTGAATGTGGGCGTACCCTTTGCCCTTTGGATGTCCGTGCCTGTGTTGGCGTGGACCGTGGGGCCATTGATGGGCGGGATGGGGGCCACAGCCACGGCGTGTGTCGCGCTCAAGCAGCCGAGGTCGGCCTCCGATCAGCCTGCCACAACCTGAATCTGAACCCCCAGCGCTTCCAAGTCGTCAAAGAAAGCGGGGTAACTCTTGGCCACGGCTTCGGCCCCTTCGATTTCCACAGGCGCACCCGCAGCCCCAAACAGCGCGGCAGCCATGGCCATGCGGTGGTCACCGTGGGAGGACATGCGGCTGGGTTGAACGGGGCCGGGATGAATGGTCATGGTGTCCGTGGATTCGTCGAGGTCGACTTGGATGCCCACACGTGCCCATTCGGATTGGATGACCTTTCCGCGATTGGACTCCTTGTTTCC
>JBMZAL010000288.1:0-1688 GCA_049611325.1 Flavobacteriales bacterium | reverse complement strand
CGACCAACACGCGGCCGTCGTTGTATTCCTTGTAGACGGTGTTGGCGCCATAGTCACGGATCCAAATGCTGTTGGACTCGGCGTCCACCACTTCCACGCTGTCCATGGGCACAGGGCCGCCGCAAGAAAGTGCCGTGAGGTAGTTGGTGGTCTGGTTGACGTTTTCCGAGAAAATCACGACGCGACATTCTTGGACGGCCGCTGCGGTGATCTGCTTCAGAATGCAGGGGAAGTCTCGCCAAGTGATCGTGAGGACTTCGATTTCTTCCCACTCCGCAGCGGTGCGAATGTTGCTGCCAGGAGGAGGGGTGGGGATGCCACGCAGGGTCGAGGGGTCAGAAAGGTCCAAAGGGTGGGCGAGCCATTGCATCATTTCCCCTTCGCCGATGCCCTTGGGAAGGGGGGCGTTGGGGGTTTGGCCAAAGCTCATTGCGGTGGTGGTCAGGCCCAGGCCAAACGCAAAGGCAAGGCGGGCAAGGTGGTGCAGGTTCATGGTGGAAAGGTAATGCGAGGTTGAAGCTAGGACCTTAGAAGAGGGGCCTCAGTTGCATGCCGGGGTGCGGCTTCCGCGCCAGATGTCAGAAGGGGCGGTGCCGGTCAGTCCAAGTCCAACATCACCACCCCGCCCGGCGCACACCACACCGAATCCAAGTTGGTGCTGTCGACGCACCCCCAAAAGCGCCTGTGCAGCAACCATGTGCCACCTGTGATGTAGCACACGGCATTCTCGGTTTCACCGTATCCCACAGTTTGCCAGTCGGTGTCGCATGTGAAGCGCACCTCGGACGCGGCACCCTCCACTTCGCGTGGCGTCCACTTGAAGTTCGTGTTGTAGTTGGGGCAAGGCGAGGAGGTGTTGTCGATGGTGGCGTTGACAAGGCACTGTGGCATGACCGACACGTCCACGACGTTGGGCGTGCCGTCGGTCATCACGTCTTCTGGGTTGAGGTCGATGATTTCATCGAAACAGTCGGTTTGTTCGACCCGAATCCGCAACGCGAGGACGTTGCTCCGGACTGTTTGCAATTCCACCACGCCGCTCTCGGGGGTGATGGCGCGCCCGATTTCCGTGAAGAATGAGTTCAGCACGCCGTTGGTCAGCCGTTGCTCTTCGAGCACCACTGTCGCACCCACCTCTGGAAGGTCGGGGCTCGCCCATTGCGTCACATTCACTTCGAAGGCAATGTCTTGCCCTTCAGGTTCGCAGCCGAAGAGAAGCAGGGAGGCCAAGGTCAGGAAGGTCAGGAAGGGTTTCATCCGAGGACTTCGAGTTTGGCAAATTTCAAGAGCAGCTGTTTCTGGCCGACCGAAGGGAAGAACACCGTGGCCTTTTCGTTGGGAGCCGAACCTTCAAGTGCCACCACTTTGCCTTTGCCAAACTTGGCGTGCATGACCGTGTCCCCGACCGTGATGACCGACGGCCCATCCGTGCCTGATTTGGCGTCCGGTTCGGTGCCGGGATTCAAGGGCGCTTCGGAAGCCGCAGGCGCATTTTTGGCCGCCTCCTTCATGCTCGACCATTTGCCGGGGCGGGAGGGAGGTTTGGGCGCAGCTTTGCTGGCCAGGCGCCCAAACGACCGCGGCGCCGATCCCGTCGGCATTTGGCGGAACTGGGAACGGGCCTGCGCAAAGTCCACAGGTCCGCGTGAGGTTGGGGCGTTTTGCGGCAGGACGATGCAGTCCTCGTC
>JBMZAL010000287.1:0-1690 GCA_049611325.1 Flavobacteriales bacterium | reverse complement strand
GACACCCGCGGACACCTGCAACGCTGCAAAGCCAAGCGCTTGGCCTTGCTGGAGACCCACGGCGGCAGGTGGGCGGACCCCCATGCTATGGATGGGTTCAGCGACTGGCCTGCCGAGGATCAAACACTCTGGCAAGCCACGTGGCGCAACATGCAACTCGAGGCGCGTGCTGCCGCGCATTGGGAGGGGGCGGACCAACTGGCATCGTGGATGTCGGCACATCACGCAGCCTTGCGCGACGGCTTGGGATTGAGCACGCCCCGCCTGGAATCTTTGGGCGATGCCGCCGTGGAAGCGGGCGCTTGGGGATGGAAGGTTGTGGGGTCTGGAGGAGGAGGATGTGCCCTGGTATGGTGTCCGGAACACGCCACGCAAGCCGTGCACCAGGCGCTTCGGAATGCAGGTGCCCGCGCGTCGTGGACGTTGCCCGTCGCCCAAGGCGCCCATTGCACCTCTTGGAGCCGCCCCAAACATCCTGCCGTGGTGTTGGCCGCAGGCCGCTCCAGCCGCATGAAACAGGGGGCGGAATTGAAGGAGGACCACTGGAGTGAAGAGGAACGCGCAGCCCTGGCCCAACGGCCCAAGGCGATGTTGCCGGTGGAGGCTTCCGGCCGGCCTTTTTTGGCCCTTCTGCTCGAACGGCTTCTGCGCGAAGGGGTGGATCACGTGTGCGTGGTGCGGTCTTGCGAAGACCAAGACATGCCCACTGCGCTCAAGCCATGGATCCCCCAAGGCCTGACCGTGGACTTTGTGCATCAGACCCTTCCCCAGGGCGCCAACAAGCCTTTGGGTACGGCAGATGCAGTGCAGCGTGGCCTCGAGGCCCATCCGGAATGGCAGGGGCTCTCAGTGGCGGTGTTCAACGGAGACAACCTCCCGCCCGAGGGGGCAGTGTCGTTGTTGCATCAAACGCCACAGGGCGTGGTGGCTTTTGCGCGGAGCGCGTTGGGGTTGCCCGAGGGCCGCGAGCGCGCCTTCGCGGTGTTCGAAGGCACACCACAAACAGGCGTGGTCCGACTCATCGAAAAGCCCAGTGAAGAGGAGGTGCATCGCGTGGCCGATGAGGAGGGAGAGGTGTGGGTGAGCATGAATGTGTTTCGGCTCCGTTACGAAGCTTTTTTGGAAGGATGCCGCCGTGCCCCCTTGCATCCGGAGCGAAGGGAACGGGAGCTGCCGCACGCGGCCATGTTGGCGGCAGAACGGGAGGGCAAACCCCTGGAATGGTTGTCCTTTCGGGGCGCATTTTTGGACATGACCCATCCCCGAGACTGGCGACACATTCGTCAAATGATGTGTGATGTAAAGCGTGATGTGAAATGACTTTGAAAATTGTAAATCAATGGTTTCTGTAGAAATTTGTGCAAGCACCATTCGGGATGTTGCCGTGGCCATGGAGGCCGGTGCGCATCGGGTGGAGTTGTGTTCGGTTTGGTCGGTGGGCGGCATCACCCCCAACGTGGTGGTGGTGGAGGCCGCTGCGGCCATGGGCATGCCTGTGCGGGCGTTGATCCGTCCCCGAGAGGGCAGCTTCGTGCACAGCGCCTCAGAGCGTTCGTGGGCCGTGGAAGAGGCCAAGGTGATGATGGATTGCGGGGCGGAACGCGTCGTGGTGGGGGCGCTGAGTGAGGAGGGTGGCCTGGATCAAGCGTACCTCGAGGCGATGGTGAATGCGGTCGGGGCCGAGTCGTTG
>JBMZAL010000286.1:0-1691 GCA_049611325.1 Flavobacteriales bacterium | reverse complement strand
CGTCAGAGCTCGGCTTCCATCGGCTTCCGATGTGCCATGGACCGCGTGGGAACCCCGGTTCCATTCAGCGGACAATGAGGACGTCCCCAAGGACACGTCAACAACTTGAATGCAACGAACCTCAAGACGCCATGATAGACCTCTCTGACCCTACCCTGTTGCGACTGCTTTCGGCCCGAGATGCTTCCGACGGCGTGTCCTCCGACACCCGGGCTGAGCTCAAGGGAAGAATGTTTGTGGCTCTGACAGGCGCCAACTTCGACGGGAACGCCTTTGTGCAACACGCCTTGGACCAAGGAGCAACCCACGCCATCACCTCGGATCGGCAATGGGAAGGTGCTGCCAACGTCACGGTCGTGGAGAACACCCTTGGCGCCTTGCAGGCCTTGGCAAGAGCTTACCGCAGACGCTGGACGTGCCCGGTGCTCGCCATGACAGGAAGCAACGGCAAAACCACCACCAAAGAACTCATCCGTGACGTGCTGGCTACATGCTACCGCGTGCACGCCACCTTGGGAAACCTGAACAACCACATTGGCGTACCACTGACGCTTCTCAACGCCCCTGCGCAACCCGAATTTGTGGTGGTCGAGATGGGCGCCAACCACCAAAAGGAGATCGACCTCCTCGCCCGCATTGCCGAACCCACGCACGGCTACATCACCAACATCGGCCTTGCCCACCTCGAAGGATTCGGTGGCCCAGAAGGAGTGTACCGTGGCAAGAAGGAGTTGTTTGACCACCTCGCCGCCCATGAGGGCACGGCCTTCGTCCAACAGGGAGACGGCAAGGTGGTTCGAGCCAGCCAAGAGGTCCCATCCCGTGTGCAGGTCCCTACCCCTGAATGGACCTGGTCCTCGCGCCCTGATGGAGGCGGCATCGCCTCTTTGGGAAGCACGTCCATCCCCATGAACCTCGAGGGCAGCTACAATTTGCCCAACGTGGTGGCCGCCTTGGCCATTGGTGCTCACTTCGGCGTGTCTGAGGAGGAAGCTTGTCAGGCCCTGTCCAACTATGTGCCCTCCAACCACCGGTCACAATCGGTCAAGACCACCCACAACTGGGTCATCCTCGACGCCTACAATGCCAACCCTTCAAGCATGACGCATGCCCTGAACGATTTTGCGTTGCGCGGGCATGACAAGCCTTTGGTCATCTTGGGCGACATGGCTGAATTGGGCGACGCAAGCGAAGGGGCGCACCGGGAAGTGGTCGACATGTGCCGCGCACAGGCTCTGGAACTGTGGAGTGTAGGACAGTCGTTTGGACGCATTCATGACGCAGCAGGCCACAAGGATTGGATGCACTTCACTGAACTCGACGCGTTGGTCGCCCACCTGCAATCGAATCCACCTGAAGGACGACAAATCCTTGTGAAGGGAAGTCGAAGCGCCGCACTCGAAAGGCTCCTCCCTTACCTGTAACGGGCGTTATCTTTGCCCCCATGTCGTTGATCGAAGAACTGAAATGGCGCGGGCTGCTGCATGACATCATGCCCGGCACCGAGGAATTGATGGAACAGGAGCGTGTCAAGGCCTATGTGGGCTTTGATCCGACAGCCGACAGCCTGCACATCGGAAACCTCGTCCCCATCATGTTGCTCGTTCACTGGCAGCGCGCCGGGCACACGCCCGTCGCTCTCGTGGGTGGCGCCACAGGCATGGTGGGCGATCCCAGCGGAAAGACCGCAG
>JBMZAL010000285.1:0-1705 GCA_049611325.1 Flavobacteriales bacterium | reverse complement strand
ACGTCGGAGGCGGCCGACTCGGCACCCCGGAAGTAGGGCCCCATGAAGCTGCGTTCCTGGCGGGAAGGCAAGCGGTAGCGCTCAGGGTCCCCGCCGTAAAACGCCTGCACCCCAAACTTCACCGCATCCACGGCACTCAGGCTACGCGAAAACTCCGGGTACTCCCTGAGGAGGTTCTGGAATTTCTCAATGCGCTTCAGGTTGGCGGGGCTGAGGATTTGGCCTGGTTTTTTGCCATCAATGAGCACCTCAAAAGGCATCACCCCGCTGAACTTGGACTCGAGCCAGCCAAGGTCGACCAACACGCGGTCTTCGTCAGGCAAGTCGTCGACGATGTTTCCGGTGGTGACCATTTGGGTCATGCCCCAAGCGCTCAAGACCGCCACCAACAACGCGGCCACGTACACCCCCGTGCGCTTGCCCTGAACGGCAGCCACAAACGTTCCCACCACGCGGTCCACCCACACCCGATCCAAATGCGTCAGGTGGTGCTCGCGGGGCTCAGGCAGCCAAGTGAAAAGCGCAGGGATGAGCACGATGCTGATGCCAAACGCCACCATGATGCTCAGCGACGAGACCACGCCAAACTCCACCAAAATCGGACTGTGCGTGAAGATGAACGTCGCAAATCCAAGGGCGGTCGTGGCGTTCGTCAGCAAGGTGGCGTTGCCCACCTTGGTCACCATGCGCTGCAAGGCCAGCATTTTGTTCCCATGGCGCTTGAACTCCGCTTGGTATTTGTTGACGAGGTAGATGCAATTGGGCACCCCGATGACAATCATCAGAGGGGGGATGAGGGACATCAGCAGGGTGAGCTTGTAATCCAGCAAGCTCATCATGCCCATCGACCAAACCACGCCCACCGCCACCACCGTCAAACACACACAGACCACGGCGAGGTTCCGGAAGAACAAGAAGAGCAACAGGGCCGTCACCGCAATGGCTGCACCGATGAAATACCCCAATTCTCCTTTGACCTTGTTGGTCAGCGAAATCCGAATGAATGGAAGACCACTCAAGTGCGTCTCGATGCCCGTCTCGGCCGCCCACCGGTCGGAAACCTCAATGATGTCCTCCACAATGCGCCCGCGCTTGGGTGAGTTGAGCATGTCCAGGTTGAACACAACCATCATCAGAGTGGCCTCGTTTTCCGGGTTGAAGAGGAGGCCGTCGTAGAAGGGCAGCGACCGCACACGGTCGACAATCTCGTTGGCGCGGGCATCCGTCAACGGCGGCGCGTTGGGCTGGCCATCGACCATGTCAGGCGCCACAGGTTCCAACAAGAAGGATTTCTCGGAAGGGTGTTTCACCACCTCAAACGCATTCGTGATGGCGAACACCGAATCGATGATGACAGTGGGCTCGCCATCCACCATGACGCGCAACGCGCGAATTTCTTCCGCAAGCGCATGCCATTGGGTCAGCCCCTCGGCGGTGCGCAGGCGGGCATCCTCCACCCCGATGACCAACACGTTCCCCTCGGCACCAAAGGACTCAAGAAAACGCGCGTGGGCCAACTCCGCGGGATCGTCCTCAGGCAAAATCCCACCGTACTTGTATTGCATCCCCAAATCCGGAATCGGCAACGCCATCAACACCGTGATGCCAAGCAGGCAGACCACCGTGGGGAAACGGTGACGAATCAAAAAAGAGGCAATGCGCAACCACATGGAGGGTGCAAAGAAACAACACGAGCGGGTGCAGA
>JBMZAL010000284.1:0-1716 GCA_049611325.1 Flavobacteriales bacterium | reverse complement strand
GCCATTGATGTCCAAGATGATCGTCGACGTGCAAGACGCACAGGAAGACGTGCTGTCTTGGTTGCTCGGAGGCATTGAGGCCAAGTCCTACAAGTTCACCGACCTGATGCCTCTCGTGGTGCCAGAATCCAACTACATCCTTCGCGGAGATTCTTTCCGAGCCGATGTGTTGTTGGCGGCCTACGACGCGACCAATGCGCCTGACATTTTTGTCGACGGCGACAAGTGGGACGGACGTGATTCGACCTTGTTGGCTTACGAAGGCATGGAAGGCTTGACCATTGGTGCCGATGGCATGGGCAAGCTTCGCATCCCGACCCGTGGCATGAGCCTCGGAGACATGAGCTTCAAAGGGTTGATTCGCTACCAAGGTCCTGATGGCAACATCGAGCCCTACCAGTTCTACACGCCCACCATCACGGTTGCGGAGCCTGCCCTTGTGGTCTCTCCCACCAAAATGAACGTGTTCTACCGCGGGGTTCCCAACCCTGTCGAGGTGTCCGTGCCTGGGGTGGCCCAAGACAAAATCGACGTGCGCATTGATGGAGGACACTCCATCAAGAAGCAGGCCGACGGTTCATACATCGTGGAACCGAGCTCGAGCAGCTCCGTTCGCGAGGCGAACATCACCGTCTCTGCAGAACTTCCCGACGGAAGCAAGAAGTCCCTGCCCGCGAAGAATTTCCGTGTGAAGCGCATTCCGGATCCGGTGGCGTTTTGGACGGGCAAAAAGCCCACGGACAAGGGCATCACCAAAGCCGAAGTGTTGTCGTTTGCCCCCGTGGCCGCGCGCATGGAAGGTTTTGACTTCGATGTGAAGGTCCGCGTGAAAAGCTTCACCCTGCGCATCTCCAAGGACGGTGCGTTCTCCGATCTGCCTTCCGGCAACAACCGCTTGACAGCTGACCAAAAGGAAGCTTTGAAGCGCGTACGTCGCGGCAACATCATTTACTTGGAAGACATTCTGGTGTCCATGCCTGACGGGACCGAGCGCGACTTGCCCCCGATGAAATTGAAAATCACCGGCTAACTTACCTGCCATGAAACAGTTCCTGAGCACTTGTTTGACGTTGACGCTCGCCATGTTTGCCTTGGTGCAAAACGGCGTGGCTCAATCCCCCAATGTGTTGGATGGTGCCTACGTCAAGGAAACCAACCTCACCAAGCGCGTCATCCCCTACCCTCACCTGCGTGAGGCAGATGTGATGTACAAGCGTCGGATTTGGCAAGAGATTGACTTGCGTCAAAAATTCAACCACCCCTTCTACTTCCCCCTGGACCCCATCCAGGACCGTAAGAATTTGTTTGATGTGGTGCGGGAAGCCCTGCTGGTGGAAGGCTCCCTCGTGGCCTACAGCGCAGGACCATTGGGAGACGACGACGAATTCACGTTCCCCTTGTCGCCTGACAGCATTCGAAAGATCCTCAACCCCGTCACGCTTGTGAAGGAGTACGACGACTTCGGTGAAGTCATCGGAACCATTCAACAGAGCAACGAATTGTCTTCCGACAAAATCACGCGCTACCGCATCAAGGAGGATTGGATTTGGGACCGTCAGCGAAGCGAGCGTTACGTGCGCATCTTGGGCATTGCACCCATGATGGAGGACTTTGACGTCGACGGGAACAGCGTGGGCTTCCGCCCCCTTTTCTGGCTCTACTACCCAGAATGCCGCTACGTCTTCGCGAACAGCGAGGTGTACAACATGTTCAACG
>JBMZAL010000283.1:0-1728 GCA_049611325.1 Flavobacteriales bacterium | reverse complement strand
CTTGCAAGATGTACGCAAGCAAAATCATCAAGCTCGAATTGCTCGCATCGTCTGGGTTGATCCAAAGGTGGATGTCGTGCTTGTTGCCAAACTCCCGGCCGCTGCTGCGAAGCAGGGCAAGGTCGAGGCCCGCCGCCACAAGCAAGGAGAAGTTGTCGAGGAGCTGGTCCCGATTGGCCGGATGGTCGGGCGCATACTCCATCAAGAACAGGTTGTTGCCCTTCCCGGAAATGCCCGGCAGCTGGATGCATTGTGCGATGGCGGAAGTGTAGGACGGACTGATGATGGTGTCGAGATGCACGCGGCTTTTGTTTCCCCGTGCTCGCTTCACCAACTCCACTTGGGCCAACCGGGCGTCTTCCTGCGTCTCGTGACTCAAGAATCCCTTGATGAAATGCATGTAGGTGCCAAACCCGTGGCGGTAGGCCACCCACCGCACCATGTCAAAGCCCTCCTTGCGCAGGAAGGTGTCGGGAGAGATGGCCAAGACGAAGGGACGCCATCCCGTGGCCTCCTCCAAGTCGTCGTCGTCGCTCATCTGCAAGGCCAACTGAAGGGCGCGCTGAAGTTGGAAGATGACGCCGCGAAACAGGCGAACCATGCCCTTTTGGCCTCCCCCTCGACGGGACACCCACGCGTGGATGCCCACCATGATCAGCAGGCTTGCCGTGGCGTAGGTCGGATTCATCCCGAACATCAACACGATGCACAACACCGCCCCCATCAAACTGATGGACCAATGCGAGCGGAACGTGGGACGATAGCTGGGGTCGGCCGCCATGTGCTCGAGGAAAGACACGAGGCAAATGGCCCCGTAGGTCACCATGAAAAACATGGAGATGATCTCGGCCACGGCATTGATGTCCCCCATCAACACAAACGCGAATGCAATGACGCATGTGGCCAAGGACGCCCGCACAGGCTCTTGCTCTGGTCCCCTGCCCTTTTTCAACCAAGCGCTCATCCCTTCCGGAAAGATGCCATCGGCCGCAATGGCCTGGAGCGTGCGCGGCGCCACCATGATGGATCCCAATGCAGAGCTCATCGCTGCCGCCGCGAGTCCCACAGGAATGATGGGGCCCCACAGCGCGATGTTCTCCATGTACAGCTCGTCGGTGGCAAGCGCCTCGAGCGGCGCCGACCACCAAAGCTTGATCGCCACGGCGATGTAGATCACAATGCCCACAGCAGTGGCCCAAATGGTGCCCTTGGGAATGCTGACACTCGGTTCTTTCAAATCCCCACTCAGTCCCAACCCTGCCGCGATTCCCGTGAATGCCGGGAAGATGAAGGTGAACACTTCGAAGAAAGTGAAGCGTCGGATGGTGCTGCCATCGGGCGCCAGCAGGGTGTCCGCAATGGTGCCCACGGGATTCAAGTCAGGATTGCCGGGACCACTCCCCGCGAAGAAGAGCACAAGCGCTGCAAACAGCAGGACGACCACCAGATACAACGCCTTGACCCCGAGGTCTGCGCCCTTGCCAATCATCAGCACCGTCAACAAACCCATCACCCCCAAATTCACCCACATGGGGTCGATGTGGATGCCATGGGCGAGGTCAGCCCACAAGATCAAATCGCGGCAAGCCACGGTGAATGCGATGACGTAAAAGGCCACACTGATCGCTTGAGACAGGTAAAGTGCCAGGCCAATCGCCCCTCCAATGTTCAATCCAAACGACCTGGAAATCATGTAATAAGCCCCTCCACCCTCAACCTTTTGGTTGG
>JBMZAL010000282.1:0-1736 GCA_049611325.1 Flavobacteriales bacterium | reverse complement strand
CCACCGTGCGTGTACGGTTCTGCCATGGGCAGCACCATGTCGGGTGTTCCGATTTGGCTGTCGTCAGGGAAAGACGGGATGCCGGGGTTGTCCGCGGGATTGCCCTCGGGCTTGCCCTCCGCCACCCATGCGCTCAGGGTGGCCTTCTCGTCGTCGGTCAACACGCGCTCGCCCACAAAATGTGAGTAGGTGTCGTCGGGCGTCCAGGGGGGCATGTAGCCGGTGGCGGTCACGTATTCGATGAACTCTCCATAGACAAAGACTTCATCATAGGTGGTCAATGGCATGGGCCCAATTTCTCCCACGCGATGGCACTCGGTGCAGTGGGTGTAAATGATGGGCGCCACGTCGGCGTGGAAGGTGACGCTTTGTGCTTGACCAACAGAAGAAAAAGTCAGCAACACGCTGAACAACAAAGGGGTGAGCCACCGATTCATGGAAGACAAGATAGGAAAAGCACTTGACAACCAGCGGATTGTACCTTCGCATCATGCCCAGTGGATTCTTTGCCTTGCTCGACGACATCGCCGTATTGATGGACGACGTGGCCGTCATGACGAAAGTGGCGGGCAAGAAGACGGCTGGCATTTTGGGCGACGACCTCGCTGTCAATGTCGAGAAGGCCGTGGGGTTTGCCTCGTCCCGTGAGTTGCCTGTGCTGTGGGCCATTACCAAGGGCTCTTTCTTAAACAAACTCCTCATCCTGCCTGCGGCGTTCGCCCTCAGTGCCTTCGCGCCTTGGATGATTGAACCCATCCTTGTGTTGGGTGGGGCATACCTCTCGTTCGAAGGCGTGGAAAAGGTCGTTCACTATGTGCGGCCTTCGCGGCACGCCCACAGGTCGGAAGAGGTGCCCAACGAGGCCCAGCGCATTCGCTCTGCAGTGATGGTGGACTTCATCTTGTCCGTGGAGATTGTCATCTTGGCCTTGGGACAAGTGATGGATGCGACGCTGCCAGTTCAAATCGCGTCCGTTTCCCTCATTGCGTTGCTTGCCACAGTTGGGGTCTATGGCGTGGTGGCCCTGTTGGTCCGAATGGACGACGCTGGCATGGCCTTGATGAAACGCCCGTCACGAGGGGTGCAGCGCCTGGGAATGCTCATGGTTGCGGCTTTGCCTTGGGTCATCAAAACCCTGGGGGTGGTGGGCACTGTCGCGTTGCTTCTGGTGTCCGGAGGCATTTTTCACCACCACCTTCCTGGAGTGCACGAAGCGATGCACGCTTGGCCAGCCTTGGTGACGGATGCGGTCTTGGGGTTGGTGGGGGGAGCCATGGCCCTGCTTTTGGTGACGTGGGCTCAACGGCTCCGCGCGAGGATGCAGTAAGAAGCACCAAACACGCCACCTTTTCCCCAATTGATGTGGAGAACTGAGGCCCGGGAGGTCCGATTGAATCACGTGGGCTGAGGCATCTTTGCGGCATGGGAAAACGCATCAGTGGCATTCAACAAGTGGGCATCGGCATTCCCGATGTGCACAAGGCGTGGAAGTGGTACCGAAACGCCTTTGGCATTGACATCCGCATGTTCGAAGAGGCCGCAGAAGCGGCGCTCATGACGCGCTACACCGGAGGGGAGGTGCACGCCCGCCACGCGGCGCTCGCCCTGCATATGGGTGGAGGCGCAGGCATGGAGATTTGGCAGTTCACCAGCCGGGAGCCTCAACCCGCGCCGTTCGAGGGTCAACTCGGTGACACCGGCATTTTCATTTGCAAAGTCAAGTGCAAGGATGCCGA
>JBMZAL010000281.1:0-1769 GCA_049611325.1 Flavobacteriales bacterium | reverse complement strand
TCGGACCATCCTGTCTCTGGGACAGCCTGGGCGTCCACCCGCATGGTCATGACGAGCGCCAAGGCCGCTGTGAGGAATGTCAGGACTGGGCCTCGCGCCATAGGGTTTGGGCTTGTTGTGCCTCCTCGAACCAAGACTCCCCAAACTTGCGAATGAGCGCATCCTTGCAGAAGTCCAGCACGGAAACCTTGCCGGCTTTTCCGCACAGCCTCGCCGCCTCACAAATGGGCCACCGGTGGTAGTTCAGGGCCGTGAAATCAATCAATTCTTTGGCGCGGATGGGATACAGGTGGCAGCTCAGGGGCTTTCTCCATTGCGTTTTGCCTTCGAAGTAGGCCTTTTCCAGCCCGCATTTCGCGGTGCCGTCCGCGTCGAAGACGGTGTAGGCGCATTCCTTGCCATTCACAAGCGGCGTGACCACATCGCCATCCGCGTCGGTGACCGCAAGTCCTTGCGCCTCCACGGCCTGACGGCCCGCCTCCGGCAAAAGGGGCGCGACGTGCTCCCACGCCAATTCCAACTGGCCAACCTCCGCTTGCGTCAACGGCGCACCGCTGTCGCCTTCCACACAACACGCGCCTTTGCACGCGCCCAAATCGCACGCGAAATGCTCGTCAAACACATCTTCGCTCAGCAGCGTGTCCCCGATCCGAATCATCCCGACGAAGGTAGCGCGAACGTACCTTTCGGGCATGGGACGGTGGGCCAAGGTCAAGGACAGGTGGGCGCGGGTGAGCGTGTTGACGCCCCGACGGGCGGTCAACCTCCTTCAACTCTCCGCGAGTTACCGCAGGGCGAAGCGGTCGGGCCAACCCCAGATGCCACCCAACGTCATGCCCACGTCGCTGTCCATCGAGCCCACCACCTCGTGCAACCTCAGGTGCCCCGAATGCCCCAGTGGACTGCGTTCCTTCACGCGTCCCACAGGCATGCTGAACGTGGACCACGCGTGCCGATGGATTGACGAACTCGCGCCGTGGTTGACCTACGTGAACCTGTACTTCCAAGGCGAACCCTTGCTCCATCCCAAGCTCGACCAACTCATGGCCCAATGCCATCGGCATGGGATCTACAGCTCCACGTCCACCAACGCCCATCACCTGACAGAGGCCAAATGCGAGGCCCTCATCGACGCCGGGCTCAGCCGCCTCATCGTCTCCATCGACGGATTGACGCAAGAAACGTACGCGTCCTACCGCGTCGGTGGCACGTTGTCCAAAGTGATGGAGGGCACGCGGAACATGGTGGAGGCCAAACGCCGGCGGGGTCGGGGGCCTCATTTGGTCTGGCAGTTCCTCGTCGTGGGACCCAACGAACACGAACTCCCCGATTTGCTGGAGGCCGCCTCGGCGTGCGGGGTGGACGAAGTGGAAATCAAAACCGCCCAACTCGACGACCCCCAAGACGGTCACCCCCTGCTCACAGAAGCTGCCGCACACCGACGGTACGACCGCGACCCGATCACGGGGCAATGGATGTTGCGCAATGCCTTGGAAGACGCGTGTTGGCGCATGTGGCAAGGTGCCGTCCTCACATGGGATGGCCGCGTGGTGCCCTGTTGCTTTGACAAAGACGCACACTACGTCATGGGTCAACTCGGGGACCAAGGCATGGCCGAGATTTGGCACAACGCCGAATACGCAGCGTTCAGGCGCACCCTGTTTGCAGACCGTTCCGGCATTCCGATGTGCACCAATTGCAGCGAAGGCTCCCACGTCTACGCCTGACCCAGACACCTGGCCCGACGTACCTTCGACGGTGTGAGCACG
>JBMZAL010000280.1:0-1780 GCA_049611325.1 Flavobacteriales bacterium | reverse complement strand
GTCCGCCGCGATCCTGCTCATCTTCTTTGTGCTTGACGTGCTTTTCTTACGCGCGACCGGAGTGACAGAGCGTGTACCCTGGCTTGTCCTCATCTACGTCACAGCCGGCATCCCGATGGTGGGCCTTGGGTTTTCGAGCCCCGGCGAACTGTGGTACGCGCTTGCCCGCGACATGCTCGGCTTCCTGCAGTCGCCGCTCCCGTCCGTGATGGTGGTGCTGGTGCCGTGGTTTTTGGCCCGCATGAATGCCACCGACCATGTGGCCTGATGCCATCGACGCTTTCACGACCTTTGTCCAATGGCCGACCTCACCTCTTCTGCATTGCAACAGTGTCTTGACGGTTTGACCCTGCCCGACGGGGCGAAGGTCTGGATGTACACGGCCAACCGTGTGCTCACGGACGCGGAGTGCAAATCGGTACAGACAGCCCTGTCGGCATTCCGAGCGTCGTGGGCGGCCCATGGCTCCCCCTTGCGGTCAGAATCCGCCATCCTTCTGAACCAAGTGGTGGTGCTTGCCGTCGACGAAGAACCCCAAATCGCCACAGGGTGCAGCATCGATGCGTCAGTGGCTGCGCTGCGCTCCCTGAATGAGGCGGCGCCGACCTTGGCGGATCTCGATGTGCTCGACCGAAGCTGGGTGGTGTACAAGGAAGAGAAGGATGCGCCCGAGTGGAAGCGTGCGAGGCTCCATGATTTTTGGGCCATGCGGAAAGCGGGCACGTTGACCGACGAAGCCCAAATCCTCGATTCCACCCTCACCAACCTCGGTTTGTTGCGCCAAGAAGGGGTCAAGCGGTTGGTCGATTCTTGGCACGCCCACATGTGGTGATTTCGCCCAAACAATTTCCCCTTCGATGTGTTCAATGCCACACGACTGAAGGTCAGTGAGTTGCGCCCTTAGTTCGCGACGAAAACACTATAAAATACGACAAACAACCATTTGGTGCCGTCAAGTTTTCATTAACGAACGTTGTTTTTTTCCGAAGACTCGGCTACATTAGTCGCGCTGACGAGTCTCCTCTTCCTTCTTAAAGAAGTCGTGGCTCCAAGGCAACTTCGCTCAAATTGGGCCGTCCTCCCTAGGATGGGCGCCGAATGGAGGCGACTGACGACTGAAAATAATTTGTTTGTATAAACCAAAACCTGTTCTAATGTTCAACATGTACACGAAGGTGGCAACGGCTCTCGGAGCTTTTGCTCTTCTCTTTTCTACTGGTGCGTGGGGTCAATGTGCGGACGGCGAAATCGCAGTGGACTTTGCATTGTCTGCTGGTGATTGGCCCGGCGAAATCACTTGGCAACTCAACGACTCCACTGGCGCCAACTTGTTTACTGGAGGCGCTCCAGATGCGGCACAATGGTGCTTGACTCCCGGTGACTACACGTTCATCGGCTCTGACTCTTACGGTGATGGATGGAATGGCGCTGTCGCCACGTTCTCTTCAAGCGGAGCTTCTCTCGGTTCTCTCGCTGTGGAGGGTGCAACTGGTTCGATTGTCATTTCCGTTTCTGCGGACATTCCTGGTTGCACGGATGCTGCCGCTTCGAACTACAACCCAGATGCCACAGTGGACGACGGCTCTTGCTGCCTCGCCAACATTGTGACCATTGAATTGAACGACTCGTTCGGTGACGGATGGTCATTTGGCAGCGGTGGTCAGTGGGGTGGTTTCATCCTGAACGGAGACTCTACTGAATTCGCTTCAGGCTCTTCATTGTCTTTCGACCTGTGTGTGGACGAAGGCTGCTACACGGCACAAATTTCGATGGGTGCCTA
>JBMZAL010000279.1:0-1782 GCA_049611325.1 Flavobacteriales bacterium | reverse complement strand
TTGTGCTCGACGGTGCGAATCGCCGCGAGCCCATTGTCTCCATGCCTGGCATCGATCGGGTGACAGAGGACCACGCCTTGCGCGAGGTTGAATCGGCCATGGAGTTGGGGGTGTCGTCGTTTGTGTTGTTTCCCGCTGTGGACGACGCACTCAAAGACACCAAGGCCTCGTACGGGGTGTCGAAGGACAACTTCTACCTCCGCATGGCCCGGGCCATCAAGTCCCGCTTCCCGGAAGCGTGGTTGATGAGCGACGTGGCCATGGATCCCTACAGTTCTGACGGCCACGATGGGGTGGTGCAAGAAGGCCAAATCGTGAACGACCTCACCCTGCCCATCCTTGCCGACATGGCGGTGGTTCAGGCCGAGGCCGGCTTTGACAGCATCGGTCCGTCCGACATGATGGACGGCCGTGTGGGCGTCATCCGAGACGCCCTCGACGCTGCAGGCCACCCCGACACGGGAATCTTGAGCTACACGGCCAAGTACGCCAGCGCCTACTACGGCCCGTTTCGCGACGCCCTGGAGAGTGCGCCCAAGCACGGCGACAAGAAGACGTACCAAATGGATCCTGCCAACCGCACGGAAGCCCTGCGCGAGGCTGAGCTGGACATGGCTGAGGGTGCCGACATGCTGATGGTCAAGCCGGCGTTGTGTTACCTCGATGTCATTTTGGCTTTGAAGGAATTCAGCGACCGTCCCATCGCCGCCTACAACGTCAGCGGTGAATACGCCATGCTCAAAGCCGCGGCTGAGAAGGGCTGGATTGACTACGACAAGGCCATGCCCGAGATGCTCTTGAGCATCCACAGGGCAGGGGCCGATGTGATTTTGACCTATTTCGCGAAGGAATTTGCCCAACAATACCGCACATGGAACGGATGAGTGCACCTCACGCGCTGACCCTGCTGCTGACGGCGTGTATCGTGTTCAGCTCCCAAGCCCAAACCCCCAACGTCCGACTCGACGTGTGGGACGGCAAAGGGTACCAGCCCTGCGAGCCGAGCATTGCCATGGACCCCAACAACCCCGATGTCGTGGTGGCGGGCAGCATCCTGGACAATGTGTACCGCTCAGAGGACGGCGGCCAAACCTGGATGAAGGACAAGCTGACTTCGCCGCTCGGTGTGTTTGGCGATCCTTGTGTGGTGGCAAGCCCGACGGGCGACTTCTATTTTTTGCACCTCAGCGATCCTGAGGGGATAGGGTGGCGCAGCGAGGCCTTGCTTGACCGGATTGTGTGCCAACGCTCCACCAATGGCGGCAAGTCATGGTCCAAAGGCGGGGGCATGGGCCACACGCCACCCAAAGACCAGGACAAGGAATGGGCCGTGGTCAACCACGACGGTTCCCGCATTCACGCGTGCTGGACCCAATTTGACGCCTACGGCAGTGAGGAACCCGGCGACAGCACCACCATCTTGTGCAGTTTCGCCAACGCCAAAGGCAAGAAGTGGTCGACGCCTGTACGCGTTAGCGACAAGGCTGGCGATTGCATCGACAGCGACGACACGGCCGAAGGCGCCGTTCCTGCAGTCGGCGTAAACGGCGAGATTGTCGTGGCATGGGCGCTCGGTCCGTGGATCTACTTCGACAAGAGCATGGATGGAGGCCAAACCTGGGGCGAGGACCGCATCGTCGCCGACATCGTCGGCGGGTGGGACCAAACCATCCCCGGCATCGGCCGCGTCAACGGCATGCCGGTGACGTGCGTGGACACCAGCAACGGCCGGCACCGTGGCCGGATTTACATCAACTGGACGGACACCCGCAATGGCGACAC
>JBMZAL010000278.1:0-1784 GCA_049611325.1 Flavobacteriales bacterium | reverse complement strand
AATCCGACTCGGGGTCTTCGATCCATCGGATGGCGCGCCCCAACGTTCCGCCCCACGATTCACGTGTCTCTTGCGGCAAGGCCGATTCAGAGTGACAGGCGTCCCGAACTTCCGCCAAGGCATTCCGCAATGCAAGCAGATTCCGAGAATAGGCTTCGTTCAACTTGGACGAGCGCGAGCGCGCACGTGCGAGTTCCGCAGCTTCCTCCACCAGCCGTTTGAGTTCGGCCTCGTTCCAAGGCTTGGAAATGTACTTGTAGATGCGCCCCTTGTTGATGGCGTCAATCACCGCGTCGATGTCTGCATGGCCCGTCAACAACATGCGCACCGGGTCGGGATGGTCGGCCATGATCATCTCGAAAAATTCGACACCGCTGATGTCGGGCATCTTTTGGTCTGAGATGACCACGTCAATGGGATGTTCTTCCAACATCCGCACCGCTTCGCTGGGCACGGTCGTCACATGAACGTGGAACTCGCGGCGGAATGCAGCGCGAAACGCCGTCAAGTTGTGCTCTTCGTCGTCGAGGTAGAGAACGTGAATCATGAAGGAAAGGTGATGAGGAAAGTGGAACCTTCGCCGGGAGTGGATTGAATGTCGAGTGTGGCTTGGTGGTCATCCAAAATGCCCTTGACAATGCTCAACCCCAACCCAGTTCCCTCGCCCACGTCCTTGGTGGTGAAGAAAGGATCGAAGATTTGGGATAGCACTGCCTCGCTCATGCCGACGCCGTTGTCCTCGATGGACACTTGCACCGCGTTGGCACCTTCTTGTTGGAGGACACGGGTGCGAATGCGCACATACCTGTCCGCAGGTGCGAGGTCCGTTTTGCTTGTCGCCTGCGCCGCATTGGTGATCAAATTCATGAACACCTGATTCAGTTTGCCCGGTTGGCAGGGCACGGCGGGCACATTGGGGGCCAAATCCACCGTCAACGCCACCTCGTCTTGGAGCGAAGAGCGCAAAATGACCAAGGTGGATTCCAGCAGGTCGTTCAAGTTGGCTTCCGTCGCGGCATCCCCATCCATGCGGCTGAAAATTCGGAGGCCCTTGACAATTTCAGACGTCCGCGTGGTCCCATCATCGATGCCCGTCAACAATTCGTCAATTTCCTTGATGGTGAACGCCATGTCCAGTTGGGTCATTCGGTCCTGAAGGGCTTGCACCTTTTCCTGCAATGCGTCATCGTCCACCCCCATCTCTGTCAGCATGCGCAAAATCTCCGTCACGTCATCAAAGTCGCGGCGAAGCGATTGGGCGCTTGAACTCACGAAGTTGATGGGGTTGTTCAGTTCGTGGGCGATGCCCGCTGTGAGTTGACCAATGCTCGCCAACTTCTCCGACTGCACGAGTTGGTCTTGCGCCAGCTTGAGTTCTTCCAATGCTGCACGGAGGCGATCGTTCCGCTCCTCCAACTCCTCGGTGCGCTCCCGCACATTGCGCTCGAGCACCTCATTTTGTTCCCGCGTGATTTTCTCGTTGAGCTGACTGACGCGGAGTTGCTCCTCCCGGGCCTTGGCCGACTCCCGCTTGAATTGGTTGATTCGGTCTGCCAATGCCAAAGACAGCAGCACCACCTCCACAATGCTGCCCACGGGCATGGCAAAGTTGTTGACGCTCTGAGGGACAAAAGGCAATGGATTGCCGGTGAATTGGCTCATGGCGAACATGACCACGGTCAGCAAGAAAAAAGTGAACGCAATGAGCAAATACAACGCGGAACGCTGGCCTTGTCTCCACACATGGATGGACGCCGGCACCACCAACAATGCTGCCATGGCCA
>JBMZAL010000277.1:0-1796 GCA_049611325.1 Flavobacteriales bacterium | reverse complement strand
GATGGCCCTGCTGACGGGGGGATGGGTGGTGATGTTTGGGGTTCACCGCATCCACTTCAAGTATTTCGGACGACTGGCCAACGCGCTGTTCGTCCTGGCCATCGCCGCGTTGATTTTCACCTTTCTCTTTGGTGCAGAATACAACGACGCCCGTCGGTGGATCAAAATTCCTTTCACTGGGATCACCTTCCAAACCTCGGATTTCGCCAAACTGTCGCTCGTGCTCTGGGTGGCGCGACAGCTGCAAGTCCGGGCGGGATTTCTGGATGATTTTTGGAAGGGCGTCGCGCCGATTCTGGGCGGCATTTTGGCCATTTGCGTGCTGATCCTGCCCTCCGATTTTTCCACCGCGGCCATGCTCGGGGCCATTTGTGTGACCATGCTCTTTGTTGGAGGAGTGGCATGGAAACACATGGGCGCCATCGCGCTCGGTGCGTTGGGCGGCATCTTCATGCTCTACGGCGTGGGCAAGGCCGCTCCTGAAGCGCTTCCGCGTTTTGGAACCTGGGCGAGTCGCATGGAGAGTTTCGCCGGGTTTGCGACGGGTCAAGACGCAGCCCAAACCAGCGCCGAGGACTATCAAATTGAACTGGCGCAAGTCGCCATTCACAAGGGAGGTTTGTTCCCCTCGGGGCCGGCTTCCGGCACCTCTCGCAATTTCCTGCCCCACCCCTATTCCGACATGATCTTCGCCTTCATCGTCGAAGAGTGGGGCGCCATCCTGGGCGGTCTCGGCTTGGTTCTGCTCTACCTCGCGTTGCTCTTCCGGGCTTCCCGAACCGCCATCAAGTGCGAGTCGGCCTTTGGGCGGAACCTTATTTTGGGCTTGGGACTCATGATCACCGTGCAGGCTCTCGTCAACATGGGGGTGTCTGTGCGCCTTTTCCCCACCACAGGACAACCCCTGCCACTCGTCAGTTACGGCGGCACCTCTCTTCTTTTCACGTGCTTGTCGATCGGCATGATGCTCGCGGTCACCCGTGTGGTGAGCCTGGGCGACGCACCTGCCACATCAGGCGCCAACACCCTCACGTGATGGCGGTCCTGAACAACGTCATCATCTCAGGAGGCGGCACGGGTGGCCACATCCATCCCGCCCTCGCCATCGCCGACGAAATCAAGCGCCGAAATCCCCAAGCCAACATTCGCTTTGTGGGCGCCCTCGGCCGCATGGAAATGGACAAGGTCCCTGCGGCCGGGTACGACATCGATGGCCTCTGGATCAGCGGCATTGACCGCTCCCTGACAAGCACCCGCAACCTCAGTTTTCCGTTCAAACTTGTCAGCAGCCTGTGGAAGGCCCGTCGCCTGTTGCGCGCGCACCGACCGCAAGCCGTGGTCGGCGTGGGCGGCTTCGCCAGTGGCCCCTTGCTCGACCAAGCCGTTCGGAAGGGCATCCCGACGCTGATCCAAGAACAAAACAGCTTTCCCGGCATCACCAACCGGCTTCTCGCGAACCGGGTGGACCGCATTTGTGCGGGGCTTCCCGGTTTGGACCGTTGGTTCCCCAAGGAGCGCATCGTGCACACCGGCAATCCCCTTCGCGCCCACGTATGTGCTTTGGCCGAAGGACAGGACGCCGCTCCCACAGAGGCCCTGGCGCACTGGGGGTTGTCCGAGGACCTTCCCGTTGTGTTCGTGATGGGAGGCAGCCTCGGGGCCCAGTCCATGAACGAGGCCGTGAAGGCCATTCTGGGCAAACAGCCCCGTCAATCTGAGCGTGGATACCAATTGCTTTGGCAATGCGGTGCGCGGTACGAAACCGAATGCCAAGCTTGGCTGAAAGCGCATCCCTG
>JBMZAL010000276.1:0-1796 GCA_049611325.1 Flavobacteriales bacterium | reverse complement strand
ATCTGTTCCATTTTCTTAGCCATAACTTTTTACCTTTCTATAATTGCGTTGCTTTGGATAGGTCATCCCCCTCAAACCGCAGACCAATGATCTTGCCGCGTCGGGTCCAGCTTGGGGTGATGGTATATCCGCTGGCCTTTAATCCCGCGTGTATTGGTTGTCCGTCATGGCTCAAGACTATAACCTCACCACTGTAGTCGCACCACCTTATCACACCCTCCCCATCCTCCCACGCCACACCCGGGTCCTCAGCCAGCGTCTTCGGGCGGGGGGTGCCGAGGTGGAGGATGTGGATGATGGTGAAAGCGCCCGCAGGGCCGTAGTGCATAGGATTACCGTCTCCGCAGTCATGCGCATCGTCGCCCTTAAGCTCGCGGACGCATTCAAAACCACTACCGTCGGCCACCACCGCCTTAGTCCCATCCGGGCATTCGCTCAACTTCTTACCAATGTACTGTTCGTGTTCGTTGCTCATCGCGTTCCTTTCGTTAGGGGGTGTCGGTTCTAATGTCTGTCCACTCAGCCATGATGCGCCCGCCTTCAACGACGTTCCCATCAGCGTCTACAACATACAACGTCGGGCAGTCCACGTCAACCCGCACGTCGCCCCAAGGCGTCTGCTGAACGAAAGACCCTTCACCCCAATACTCCGTCTCCGCTTGCAGGGAGTCGGTGATGTCGAGGGCTACGGTGTCCTGTGCTGGCACGGGGCAGGTCGTAGAGCCGAGGTCACGCCCGGTGTTGTCTCGCACGTCGATCTCCTCAAGCTCCATCTCAACGGCAGCAGCAGCTTCGTCTGCGATCTCGTCGAGGGCCGTGGGGACAGGCTCTTTGGCCTTGGGTGCTTCCATGTGATCTGTGAGGTGTTGAAATACGTCGCTGAACATGGCAATCCTTTCGTTGGGGGTTAGGCTAACTTGGGTGTTGACCGCTTCACTGCGGACGGGGTTAGTTTCTTTCTGGCATCCCTCGCTGCCGAGAGGACCACGGCCTGCTTAACGAGGTTGGCGTCATGCCCAGCCTTCTGGCCTTTGTCGAGGTTGGAAACGTCAACCTGCTGCATCCGAAAGTGGGCTCGCCGTGACTTCTTCAAGCCCGACTCAAAGCCGTGGTCATTGTACTCGCTGGCCTCGGCGTCTGTCAAGACTACAATCTGGCCTTTTCTCGTAGCCACCGTGTACCGCTTGTACTCGGCGTGCAGATCACGCTCCACCTGCTCGACCAGCCCCATTAGGCTGAGGCTGTACGCCTGCGGGTTGAGTTCCCTCGACACGCCGATGACACTCTCGCAGTGCTGGACGCTCAGAACGTCGCCCTTCTCAAGCGTGCCGTAGTCAACTTCTGTGCTTTCAAAGATCATGTGTAGCCTTCCTTGCGGGGTTCCCGCTGTTGGTGTAAATGCCCACGGGGGCGGTTAAGCCGCCGTGGGTGTCCTTGCCCTGCCCTGCCTGGCCAAGCCCTACCTAGCCCGTCCTGGCCTCGCCAAGCCGCAAATCCCCATCGCCGCCGTTAAACGACGATGGGTTGTCCTTGCCCTGCCTTGCCCTGCCGTGCCTGGCCCTGCCATGCCTGGCCATGCCTAGAATCAATCCAGAACCTCCACCTCAAACCGCCCGAACTTAGGCCGAAAGTCGCCAAGCCCGCACTGCTGGCCCGCGTCACACATCGACTTCAAAACGTCAGAACGGTCGATCAGGTCGGGGTTGTACTTCACATCCACATCAATCGACCACTGCCGGAAGATCGGGCGGCATCGCATCGTGCGAGCCATGCCAACCTTCACGCCGCGAATGTCG
>JBMZAL010000275.1:0-1797 GCA_049611325.1 Flavobacteriales bacterium | reverse complement strand
CATGCAGCGCATGAGCGGCGTGGCCACCACGACGCGCAAGGCCATGGACGTGCTTTCAGGCACGCCGACCCGGGTCTTGGACACCCGCAAAACCACGCCCGGGCTTCGCGCCTTTGAAAAGTGGGGCGTGCGGTTGGGCGGGGGCGTCAACCACCGCATGGGGTTGTACGACATGATTTTGATCAAGGACAACCACGTGGACTATGTGGGAAGCATGACGGCCGCCCTTGCGGGTGTGCAGGCATACTTCGATGGCGGAGAGCCCCGGGTGCCTGTGGTGGTCGAGGTGCGTTCGATGTCTGAATTGAACGAAGCCTTGGCGGCGTCCGAAGCCGACGGCTTGAAGCTCGAGCGCTTGCTGCTCGACAACTTTACGCCAGCCCAGGTCAAGGAGGCCGTGGCCCATGTGGCAGGCCGCCTGCCCTTGGAGGCGTCCGGCGGCATCGATTTGTCCAACCTGCGCGCTTACGGCGAGGCGGGCGTGGACTTCGTGTCCATGGGGGCGCTGACGCACAGCGTGAAGAGCCTCGATTTGTCCCTCAAAACCCAACCGACCCTCGGATGAGTTTGCCGGACGGACCTCTTTTTCGTTGGCTGGCCTCGCGCCGCCTCGTCCAGCGGTTGCAAGCGTTCTTGCGGCGACTGCAGCCTTGGGGGCAGGAGGGGATGAACGTCTATGACGTGCTGCGGTTTTTCCTCGTGGGCTTGATCAATGGCGCCGTGGCCACGCGGGCTGCCGCCATTTCCTTTCGCCTCTTCCTCGCCTTTTTCCCCGCGGTCATTTTTGTGCTGAGCGTACTGCCGCACACCCCGCTGGAGACAGAGGCGGTGATGGATGCCCTGCTCTTGCTGTTTCCCGGCGACACGGTGAGCCTTTTCGAGCAAACGGTGGCCGACCTGTTGGGCAAGACGCAAGGGGCGCTGCTGTCCGTCGGTTTTGTGCTGACCCTGTACTACGCGTCGAGCAGCGTTCATGCAGTGTTGTCGGGGTTCAACGAGAGTGCGTTGCTCGACCAAAAAGGCAATCCCTGGCTCATCCGCATCTGGTCCATGTTCTTGCTGGTCCTGCTCGTGGTGCTTCTCGGGGTGGCCGTGTTGCTGATCGGTTTCAGTGGCGATCTGCTGACGTGGATGTCGGGACGAGGATGGCTGCCTGGAGAATCGCTGAAGTGGTTCAACCTGGCACGCTGGGTGGGCGCCGTGGCGTTGATCTACAGTTCTGTGACCCTGCTCTACAACGTGGGCCATTGGGACCGCCTGAAGTGGCGTACGGCCACCCCGGGTGCCGCCATGACCACACTGCTGATGGTGTTGCTGTCGGTGGGCTTCAGTTTCTTCATTGCCCAACTGAACACCTACAACCGGTTGTACGGCTCGCTGGGCACGCTGATGCTGGCGCTGGTCTGGGTCAACGCCAACAGCGCCGTTTTGCTCCTCGGGTTCGAGTTGGATGCGAGCATTGAAAAGGCGCGCCGAGAAGCGCGCGAGAAGTTTTCAGGCTCTGGGGCTTGAGCAACTTCCGGAAGGCGCGATTTGGAATCGTGTTGCCGTGAACTACTTTGGGCCCATGAAGCAATTCTTATCCCTCGGTTTGGCCTTGGTGCTCGGCATGGGCGCCGCGTGGGCTCAAAGCAATCCCTTGCTCGGCAAGTGGAAGACCAAAGACGACGAAACCGGTCGCATCAAAAGCATCGTTGAAATCACAGAACGCGACGGCAAGTTTTACGGCCAGGTTGTGGAGCTGTTCCGCCTTCCTGAGGAGGACCAAGATCCCTACTGCGACCTCTGTGATGACGA
>JBMZAL010000274.1:0-1798 GCA_049611325.1 Flavobacteriales bacterium | reverse complement strand
GCCGTGGTGGACGTGTCTGCCACGTGGTGTCCTCCGTGCTGGAGCCTCCACAATTCTCATGCCTTGCAAGACTTGCACGAGGCCTACGGTCCTGACGGCACCAACCAGTTGCGTGTCATCTTCTACGAAGCGGACGCCGCCACAACGTTGGCCGACGTACAAGGCACAGGAGGAAACACGCAGGGAGACTGGACCGATGGTGTGACGTACCCCATCATCAACGAAAGCCCCTTGACCTTGGACCTCAACATCTGGGCCCCTCTCGGTTTCCCAACTGTGAATGTCATCCGTCCTTCCGATTACGAGATTGTGCTCGACACCTGGAACTTGTTGTCTTTTGACGCGCAGGTGGACGCCATCAACGGCGCGAACATCGACGGCATCGTCCTCGGGGTGGCCAACACTGCAGAAGTGGCTGCAGGTCAAGCAAACGTAGACGTGTACCCGAACCCCTCGCTCGGTGAATTTGCCGTGGAGTTGAATGGCTTCAATGGCGTGGCGACGGTGGAAGTGCACAACATCGTGGGCCGCAAGGTGTGGACCTCTACAGCCCAAGGTGAAGGAGCCATTCAGCGCATCGACCTCGGTGCACTCGAAGCAGGCAACTACCTCATCAGCGTGTCTGACGACGTCACCAAGGTGACCCGCCGCGTGACGCTCCTCGACTGAGAAATCCAAACGACGTTGTGAATGCGGCGTGCCGAGGGGTGCGCCGCATTTTTTTTGCGCTACTTTGGAGGCATGCAGTGGGAAGTCTGGCAATTGTGGATCGCGGCAGCCATCGGGCTCATCATCTTGGAGGTGTTTGTGCCCGGGTTTGTGCTCGCGTGTTTGGGCGTGGGTGCCTTGGCGGGCGCCGGTGCAGCCGCGCTCGGTTGGGGTTTGAGTGTCCAGCTGGTGAGCGTGGCGGTGTTGAGCCTTTTGTCGTTCTTCTTCCTGCGCCCTGTGGCCCTGCGCATGTCTCAGTCGGAGGGCGCACGCACGGGCGTCGATGCGCTGGTGGGACGGGAGTGCCGTGTCACCACGGCCTTTGATGCCGCCACGGGCCTCGGTCGCTGCAAAGTGGATGGAGACGATTGGCGTGCCCAGTTGGCTCCCCATGCCCAAGCAGAGCTCGCCGGAGAGCGGGCGTCGGTTTGGGTGGAGCGCGTAGAAAGCAACACCTTGATCGTTCACACACAACCCCCTACATCGTGAGTCCCACTTCCATTCTTGCCCTGCTGTTTTTGCTTTTGGCCATTGTCATTGTTGTCAAAGGCGTGCGCATCGTTCGTCAGAGCGAGAGCATGGTCATCGAACGCCTCGGCAAATACCGCACGACGCTCAATGCCGGCATCAACATCATCATTCCCATCGTGGACCGTCCTCGCGACATCGTGTGGCGCCTGGCGGGTGAAATGCCCGACGGCACCAAGGTGGTGCAGTACAAGATGCGTGACCGCGTGGATTTGCGGGAGACGGTGTTTGACTTTCCCAAGCAGGGGGTGATCACCAAAGACAATGTGGTGACCGAAATCAATGCCTTGATTTACTTCCAAATCACCGATGCGGTCAAGGCCGTTTACGAGATCAACAACCTGCCCAACGCCATTGAGAAATTGACGCAGACCACCTTGCGGAACGTCATTGGTGAGCTTGAGTTGGACGAATGTTTGACCTCGCGCGACACCATCAACATGAAGCTTCGGACGATTTTGGACGAGGCCACCAACAAGTGGGGTGTCAAGGTCAACCGCGTCGAATTGCAGGACATCAATCCGCCGACCGACATCAAGGAGGCGATGGAAAAGCAGATGCG
>JBMZAL010000273.1:0-1826 GCA_049611325.1 Flavobacteriales bacterium | reverse complement strand
ACCATGGATTCAAGCCGCACGCCTCAGGACCCTTCCTTTGGCCATCACATGCGTGCTGCTTGGCGGGGCGGTGGCCCGCGCCCATGGCTTGGATGTAGCAGGGCTGGCGCGATTCACTCCCGTGGTGGTGGGCGCCTTGGTGACGGTGGTGCTCCTTCAAATCCTGGCCAATTTTGCCAACGACTACGGCGACTTCATCAAAGGCACGGACACCGCTGCTGGCCGCACGGATCGGGCATTGGCCTCTGGACAATTGACCGTCTCTGCCATGAAAAAGGGCGTGAGCCTCACCGCGATTGGCGCCCTGGTGGGCGGGGTGGTGACGTTGGTTTTGGCCTTCGTGCCTGGGGCCGTTCCGGGCACAGAGGGGGTGACCCTCGACGGGGCGCGCATGGGCCTGCTCGGCGCCTTTGGCGTGGCAGGCATTGCGGCTGCCATGCGTTACACCATGGGGAAACAAGCTTATGGATACCAGGGACTTGGAGACGTTTACGTCATGCTTTTCTTCGGACTCATTGGCGTGCTTGGCGTGGGGCTTTTGGTGGCCCATGAAGTGCCTGCAATCTGGGTGTTGCCCGCGGTGTTTTCGGGGTGCATGAGTGTCGCCGTCCTCAACCTGAACAACCTGCGTGACCACCCATCGGATGCCCTCGCCGGGAAACGAACCATGGTCGTTCGCCTGGGATTCGAAGGCGGCAAACGGTACCACCTTGCCCTGTTGGGTGTGGGATGGGGCGCCTTGCTTTTGTTTTTCCAAGGACCTTGGGACGTGGGCATGTGGCGGGGCACCATGTGGTACGCCCTGCTCGCCTTGTTGCACGCCCGGCATGCCGTGGACGTGTGGCGCTGCGACGACCCTGCCACCCTCGATCCCGAGCTGAAGCGGATTGCGCTGAGCACGTTTTTGGTGGCGCTGTTCATGTTCATGGACCAAACCCTCGGCGCATGAACCCGCATGAGATTTGGCCTCCCGCTCCTGTGCTCCGTGGACTCCGCATGGCCGTGGTGCCTCACCCTTTGACGTTCAAAACGCCTGCGATGACTTCGCGGGACACGCTGACCGAAAAACCCACGTGGTTCTTGGTGGCAGAAGACGACCAAGGCCGCATCGGCATCGGGGAATGCAGTTTGATTTTGGGCTTGTCCCCGGAGACGGGCGACATGGCACAAGCCGCCCTCCAAAAGGTGGCCCAGAGCGGATGTCTCGATGCCATGGCCGTTCCTGCGTCCTGCCCTGCCGTTCGGTTTGCAGTGGAAACGGCGGCCTGGGACCTGAGCCAAGGGGGGCGCGGCGTCATCGCCGAGTCGCCATTCTCTCGCGGGGAACGCGCCATCGACATCAATGGACTTGTGTGGATGGGTCCTGTCTCCAACATGCTCCAGCAATTCGAAGACCTCGTGGAACGCGGCTTCACCACCCTCAAATGCAAGGTGGGCGCGCACAATTGGGCGGAAGAGCTGCGCATGCTCACAGCCGTGCGAGAGCGTTGCCCGTCTTCGGATTTCACCCTGCGCGTGGATGCCAATGGGGCGTTCAGCAAGGTGGGCATGGAGGGCGCACGTGCACGTTTGGAAGCCCTTGCCTCTCTGGACATTCACAGCATCGAGCAACCCCTTCATCCCGAGGACCGCGATGGCTTGGCGACACTCTGCGAGGAGAACATTGTCCCCATTGCGCTCGATGAAAGCTTGATCGGGGTGCATGCCTTGACGGAGCGCATGCGGCTTTTGGACCACATTCGGCCTCAGCACTTGGTGCTGAAGCCCTCTTTGATTGGCGGGTTGGACAGCGCAACGGTTTGGTCTCGGCTGGCCGAACAACGCGG
>JBMZAL010000272.1:0-1837 GCA_049611325.1 Flavobacteriales bacterium | reverse complement strand
TCGGCTGCGAGGACAAACCAGCCCACGGACTCCTCGGCGTGACAGTCGCGAATCCAGCCGTAGGTGTCAAACGCATCTTTCTTCTTGCCGCGCAACGTGAGACGACGCTCGACCACAAGGGACCACCGACCCAACACCAGATCCCGCGCTTGAAGCAACAACGACTTCCACCGTGGTCGGCCCAAATGTTTGTAGGCCACGTCGACATCGAACGTCGGTTGAAAAGACATCCGCAGCGCAGGAAGGTCGGCAACGTCGTTCAAGATGGCATGCCACATGACTTCAATCCACGGCCAATGGTGCTGATTGGACATGGGAATTTCGCGCGATCCCAACCGGGCCATGCCGGATTCCTTGCGCCAGGGCAACTGCCCAGTGGCAGGGCGCCCATGCGCATCGAGCTCAAGCTTTCCGTGCTGTTCATCCCAGCACGTCAAGGCATGGAACGTGGCTGCAAGGGGATCAAAAGGCAGGGACACCGAATCCCCTTCATCTTCCATCGCTTGGACAAAGCCCGGCAACATCAGCCTCAGGGCCTTGCCCTCTTCGCGCTCCCAAATGGACCATCCCAATGGGAGGTCTAGACCGGAGGCCCCAAGTACCAATGGATGATTGAACCATGACGCCACTTCCCGATTGTCCCACAGCAGCACTGTCCGATCTCCTGAAGCCGGATCGACCTCCCAGTTCACCTTCAAGCCGTGCACGTTTTCCAACGCACACGCGATGGCGTACCTCTGGCGAGACGAGGCTTCTCGGCCACGCAAGGTGAAGGTGCGTTTGGATGGCGAATTCATGGCCATGGAGTCAAGCCTCGTTCATGCAACGAAGAATGTCCTCCGCAGCGTGCCCGTTGCCGTACAAATCGTCGGTGTCAAATCTTCCCATCCCCAGCATCTTGTCCGCCAAGCGCGACAGTTCCCCAGGCTCAGAGACCAACACAGAGTGGCCGCGCTCGACCTGTTCCACCCACTCTGTGGTGTCCCGCAAAACCAGACACCGGGTGCCCAAGGAATACGCTTCTTTTTGCACTCCGCCGCTGTCCGTCAAGACAAGAGGTGCATCACACACCGCTTCCAACAAAGCCACGTAGCCCATGGGAGACGTGCAGAAAATGTGCTGTTCTCGAAGCGCTTCCCGCCATGCTGGTTGGTGGGCGTCCAGCACACGAGCCGTCCTTGGGTGCACCGGAAAGGTGGCCTCGCGTCCGACCTGCTCGAGCCATGCGCCGATGGCCCCCAACCACGTTTGGAGACATGCGGGATCATCCACGTTGGAAGGGCGATGCATGGTCAGCAACAGGCGGCCTTGACCGCGTTTCGATTCCGGCCACGCCGCACCATAGTGCAGGGCATTGTCGTGCATGACATCCCCCGTTCGCAGCACCCAAGGCTGCGTGGGGTGAGGTGCAGTGGACGCGGTGTGGGAGATTCCTTCGCGCTCGAGGTGGGCAACCGCCGCATCCGTGGGGCACACCAAAAGGCTTGACAACCGATCCGTCAGAACCCGGTTGACCTCCTCAGGCATGGACCACCGATGCGAACGAAGGCCTGCCTCCACGTGAATCAGCGGAATCTCCTCGGCCGTGGCTGCCCACGCACCGGCGAGGGTCGAGTCGGTGTCGCCGAAGACCAAGAGCCAATCCGGGCGGACTTCTTGAATGGCCTCACGAATCCCGTGCATCATGTCCCCCAACCGTAGCTCACGGCTGTCCGATCTGGGTGACAACTGAATCTGCGGCTCGGGCAGTTCGAGTTCATGGAAGAATTGGGTGCTGAGTGCCTCATCGTGGTGCTGTCCCGTGTGGACCCATGTGGCTTCCCAGCCGGATGCGTTT
>JBMZAL010000271.1:0-1839 GCA_049611325.1 Flavobacteriales bacterium | reverse complement strand
GGCGGCGCCTCGGGCGACAACAGCGTCCTGCACTTTGAGGTTTGGAAGGTGGTGGGCAGCGACCGCACCCCGGTCGATCCGAGAAAGTGGCTGACAGCACGATGACCGCCTCACCCTGCCTGAATGCCCCGTTCGGGGGATTGCACATCGCACCGAACCTGCGACCTTTGCCGCTGTGAAACTGGCACTTGTCGGCAACCCCAACACGGGCAAATCCACCGTGTTTCAGAAACTCACCGGGACCTCCGTGTCGGTGGGCAACCTCGCGGGGGTCACCGTCGATGTGGCCGTGGCGCCTTGCAAGCACGCGGGCGCTCAATCTTGGCTGTTGCATGACTTGCCGGGCATCTACAACCTCCACGCCCAAACCGAGGACGGACGCATCACCCAACGCGTCCTGCTCGATGCGCAGCACGAACACCACCCGGACGTCATCCTGCTTATAGCCGACACCCGGACGCTGCAGGGCCAGTTGTTTTTGATCCTTCAGATTCGGGAATTGGGCATCCCTTGCATGGTGTTGCTCAACGACATGCACCCCACGGGACCGTCGCGGTCGGAGCTTCACGCCCAGGCCCAACGGCTCGAGAAGGACCTCGACCTCCCGGTGCGCGTCATGAATGCCCAACGCGACAACCCCTCCGCCTGGACCACGGCCTGGTCACCCCTTGTCGCTGCCCCCAAGGCGTGCGCAGCCATTCGCACCGTCCCGGCTTCGTTGGAAGCGGGCGTGCACGCCTTGCAGCCCCTCGTGCCCCAGAGCACGCCCGGGCTGCTGTGCCATTTGCTTCGCATGAACGACACGCCTGGGTGGCTGGCCCCAGAGGCGCAAAAGGCCTGGCATTCGGCGCGCGACGCCATGGACAGTGCTCCGGCGATGCAACTGGAAGAGGCGGCGGAGCGCATGGTCCAAATCAAGCAAATTCTCCCCACCCCCCAGCCCTCTGTCACGCCCACCACGGCGCGTGCTTTGGATGGCATTCTGACGCATCCGGTGTGGGGGGTGTTGGGGTTTGGAATCATCTTCTTTTTGATGTTCCAAGCCGTCTACAGCTGGGCCACAGTGCCCACGGACCTGTTGGACGGTTGGATGGCTTCCGGCATCGACGCCATCAAGGGGGCCTTGCCCGACACGTGGTGGCGCAGTTTGATTGTGGACGGCGCCCTCGCAGGCCTCGCGGGCATCCTGATTTTCTTGCCCCAAATCATGATCCTCTTTGGCTTCACGGCCCTCCTCGAACACAGCGGCGCCATGGCGCGTCTCGGGTACGTTGGCGACCGGTTCCTGCGCAAGCTGGGGCTGGGCGGACGCAGCACGGTGAGCCTCGTGGGCGGCATGGCGTGCGCCGTCCCTGCCGTCATGGCCGCCCGCGCCCTCCCCGACCGGCGCGAGCGCTTGCTCACCATCCTGGTGACGCCCATGATGACGTGTTCTGCACGCCTCCCCGTCTACGCCTTCCTCATAGCCTTCGTCGTGCCCGATGGGACGGTTTGGGGCATGAACCGCCAAGGCCTTTTCCTCTACGGCCTCTACCTCGCAAGCACGGCGGCCACGCTCGTGATGGCGTGGCTACTGCACCGCGCCCTTCCCAAGGACGGTCCCCGCGTCGAGCACGCCGAAGAATGGCCGGCCTACCGCATGCCCAAGCCCTCCTTGGTGGCCAGCAACATGGTCCGCCAGGGCGCCATCTTCGTGCGCTCAGCGGGTCAAGTCATCTTGATCTTGAGCGTGGTGCTTTGGGGCCTCAGCTTCGTGGGCTCAGGTTCCTTCGAGGAGCGTCAATCCATGACCCCGGCAGAGCGTCTTGAAACGAGCGTCCTCGGTGCCGTGGGCAACGC
>JBMZAL010000270.1:0-1839 GCA_049611325.1 Flavobacteriales bacterium | reverse complement strand
CACTCCTAACGGTCCCATTGCGCGTCACATCGACAAGCGCGGACCGGGCTTGCATCACGTGGCTTTTTTGGTGGACGACCTCGAAGGGGAAATCGCGCGGTTGGAAGCCGAGGGCTACCGGGTCATTTCAGGGCCAAAGCCGGGTGCCGACCAAAAGCGCATTGCCTTCTTACACCCCTCTGACACCGCCAAGGTCCTCGTCGAACTATGCGAGGACGCCTGATTCAGGAGCCGCGATTCTTGAGTGCTTTTTTGAGGCCTTTGTTCTTGGCCTTGCCGACGCCTTTCATCTTGGGGTCAAACAGGGTTTTGGACGCCGTGCTCCGCGTAGGTGCGGCACACCCTTCCTCTGGCTTGCGGCGGTACAAGTCGACATTCAAGGTGGCGCGCCAGGGTCGGTAGCCACTTTGCATCCAATCCAGGCCGCGAACGTCTGAATTCACGACGCGGAAGGTCATTTCTTGGGAAGCTTGGGCGAGTTGAAGGACGTCCACATCCACGCCCAAACGGACCATTCGTCCCCGGTAGACCTTCAATCCACAACCGATGCCTGCGGTCCACGCGACATGCCATGTGGGCAAAGCCATGGGTTGGAAGAAGTGGGGACGGTCTTCGAGGGCGGTCTGGGACAGGTTGTACGCCGCGCGCATGCCTGTCCGGACTTCCACAAATCCGTCAGGCCCTGTGGCCACGGCGCGCATGCTCTGCAGCCGCAACTCTACGGCCAAGGCAGAGGCTTGGGTGCGCATCAGGCTGTCGACAAAGGCCACGGAGGTGTCGCCCCCCGTTCCTTTCACCACCCCCAAGAACGATTCTGCATTTCGCGCTTGGCTGACGTGGATTCCTGCAGACAGTCGGTCTGCCCAAAGGGCGTCTTCGCGCAACCAAAGGTGACCAAGTCCCACCTGCCACCCGGCCAGCGGTTCCGCCCGCCAGATGCCCTGATGCAAGGTGTCGAGCTCCGGTGCTTCCACGGTCCCGTGGTTGAGAACCCACGCACTTTGCACTTCAGTGGGCATGCCCATGAGCATGCTGGCGCCGCCGGACCAAGTCCATGCTTTCCGTTCATGGGTGCGCAACGTCGACTCAAAGGGGTTGTCCCACACGCCTTGTCCCCACGCGGAGAGACTCAAGGCCACCAAGGCCCATGTGAGCGAGGCGTGTGCGAATCGCGTCACGCGTCGGCGGCTTGCAGGGATTCGAGTTCCTGGAGCACCGCGTCCATCCAGAGGTCGTCTTCGAAGTGATTCCATTGTCCTGGTGACCCCATGATGGTTTCCATGGCCTTCTGCTGTTGGCGCCCACGTGCGAGGGCTTCGTGGTAGGGCGTGTGGCTGAACGTCACTTGCGAGTACAGCGGGAGCCAGCGGTCGGGGTGCTTTTGTTGCAAACGCGCCTCGAGCTTTTTTTGTTGTAGGAAAACGGGATCTCCCGTCAGGTCACGCATTTCGATGTAGTTCTGCAGGGCCAATTCCATAATGGCATCCCCCGCAGGTTTCCTCAGTTCGGTGTAGCGGGCCATGATTTGGTCCCAGTTGTCGTCCGCTTCAAGCAAGGCGTCCAGCACGGTGCAATCCTCCATGCCGCTGTTCATGCCTTGGCCGTAGAAGGGTACGATGGCGTGCGCGGAATCTCCCATGAGGGCCACCCGCGATCCGTCGTTCCAAGGGAAGCAACGGGTCATCACCAGGGACGACACCGGATGCGTTTTCCAATCGTCCAACAAGTTGGGCAACAGGGGCATCACGTCGGGGAAGTGCTTTTCAAAAAACGCCTGCACCGAAGCATCGTTGGTGAGGTGGTTCAACCCTTCGGGGCCTTCATACGGCCCAAACAACG
>JBMZAL010000269.1:0-1856 GCA_049611325.1 Flavobacteriales bacterium | reverse complement strand
AATCTCGACCTACTTCTCGGTCTCACTCGTCTTCTGGTACATCGGTCTGATTCCTGATTTCGCGACCATTCGCGACCGCATGACCAAGCCGCTTCCCAAGAAGATTTACAGCATCCTCGCCTTCGGTTGGAGCGGTCGTGCCAAGCACTGGACCCGTTTTGAAGAGGTGAGCTTGGTGCTTGCGGGCATCGCCACGCCACTCGTGTTCTCGGTGCACTCCATCGTCTCGATGGACTTTGCAACCTCGGTGATTCCTGGGTGGCATACCACGATTTTCCCTCCCTACTTCGTGTCGGGGGCGGTCTTCTCAGGGTTTGCCATGGTGCAGACGTTGCTTCTCATCATGCGCAAAGGCATGAACCTCGAGAACTACATCCACGTCAAGCACGTGGAGTACATGAACATTGTCATCATCGTCACCGGATCCATTGTGGGCGTGGCCTACTTGACGGAGTTGTTCATCTCATGGTACAGCGGGGTGGAGTACGAGAGCTACGCCTTCATCAACCGTTTCAGCGGTCCGTACAGCTGGGCGTACTGGATCATGATGACATGCAATGTGATCAGTCCTCAGCTTTTCTGGTTCAAGAAGATTCGTCGCAGCCTCATCGCCACGTTTGCCCTTTCCATTGTGGTGAACATCGGCATGTGGTTTGAGCGCTACGTGATCATCGTGACGTCGCTCCACCGCGACTACCTCCCGTCAAGCTGGGGTGAATTCCACGCGACCAGCATTGACATCGGCATTTTCATTGGCACCATCGGCATTTTCTTGACGCTCTTCCTCGGGTTTGCACGCTTCTTCCCTGTGCTCGCGTTGAACGAACTCAAGACCATTTTGAAGTCGAGCGGTGAGTCTTACAAAAACGAGCAGGCCAAATGAGCAAGATCTTCCACGTCATGTACGACGACGACGCCAAGGTGATGACCGCGGCGGGCAAACTCGTCGGTCAAGGCATCCGAGTGAAGGATGTGTATTCGCCGTTTCCCATTCACGGAATCGATCCCGTGATTGGCATCAAGCGGACCCGTTTGGCCATTTGTTCATTCATGTACGCCATGACAGGCACGTCTCTCGCGTTGCTCGGCATGTGGTACTTCATGATTCAAGACTGGCCGATGAACATTGGTGGAAAGCCAAGCTTCACGCTTCTTGAAAACGTGACGGCGTTCATTCCTGTGACGTTCGAATTCTCGGTGTTGTGCGGTGCCCACGGCATGGCCATCACCTACCTCCTCCGGAACGGAACGTTGCCAGGCATGCCTGCCTCCAACCCCGACCCCCGCACCACGGACGACAAGTTTGTGGTGGAAATCACCACCGACAACAACAGCATGTCTGCCGATGAGCTCGAAGCGGCCATCCGTGCAACCGACTTGCTTGAACTCAGCATCAAAGACGCCTGAACCATGTCAAAGCGTTGGAACATCGTCGCCCCAGTTGCAGCCTTGATGGCTGTGCTGACAGGGTGCGTCACGGACCCCAACAGTCCGGGACTTGAATACATGCCAGACATGTACCGCTCTCCTGCTGTGGAGGCGTACGTGGACTACGGAATGGACCCTTACTACGTCACGGAGGAAGTGGCTTCGGCACAGCGGAACACGGCCAGCGCGCGGGTTCCTGTGGCCGGCACCATCGCCTACGTGGGGGAGAACAAGGCGTTTGGCCTCCCTTACGCGTACCCCAACACCCCAGAGGGGTATGAAGCTGCGGGTTCGGAGTTGATGAGCCCTTTGTTGACGACCAAGGCCCACATTGAGAAGGGCATGGAGATCTACACCCAAATGTGCAGCCAATGCCACGGGGAAGAAGGCAAGGGCGACGGCGCGTTGTCACGCAATGGACACATCGC
>JBMZAL010000268.1:0-1867 GCA_049611325.1 Flavobacteriales bacterium | reverse complement strand
GCTGGTTGACCGACCGCACCTTCCTGCCCCTGGCCAAGACTTTCAGGCTGACGGTTTTCCTCGCGATGTTCATCCCTTGGGCGTTGGCGTTCCTGACCCACACCACCGTGGACCCCACCCTGCCAGCCACCAGCGGACTGAACGACCACATCACCGGCGCGTCCGGCCTTTGGCTCCTCGGACAGTCACTTCAGCTTCTCGGCGCCACGGGCTCTGGATTGACTTTGATGCTGACGGTCAGCATCATGCTCGCCTACAACACTCCGGCTCTCTGGAAGCGCCTCGGACACCGCGCGGGGTCGTGGTTCCAGTCTTCGGAAGAAGCCATGATGGAGGAAGACGCGATGGACGAAGCCGCCATGCAACATGCCGCCTCCGCCGCGACCGCCTCCGCAGCTGCAACCGAAGCACCTGCCCCAGCAGCCACCACCACAGAAGAGCGCATCCAAAATGTGCTACTTGCTTCGGAAGAGGCGGAATCGACACGCAAGGCCGAGTTGGACGACGTGCCCTTCGAGGTGGCCACGCCTGAGCCTGAAGCTCCGGCTGAGCAAGAGGCTGCGCAGGCGGTCGTCGACCTCGACCCCACCCCAACTCCTGCCGAGCCCGTCGCCGAGGTGGAAGACATGCCCCTCGATGTGCAGCAGCCCCAAGCAAAGGAGACAGCTGCTGAGGACGACGTGGAGTTCGAAGTGAAGGAGGTCCAAGAGGAGGAGACCTTGACCGAAGAGCAGCTCCAGGACTTGGTGGAGGAGTTTGGCGAGGAGTATGACCCGACCTTGGATTTGGGCCGGTTCCAATTGCCCAACGTGGACAAGCTGGTGGACCACGGCGACGGCGCCAACCGCGTGACCGACGAAGAGCTCCAGCAAAACAAGGAGAACATCCTGCGCACGTTGGCCAATTTCAAAATTGAAGTCAGCAAGATCACCGCGGAGGTCGGCCCCACGGTCACGCTCTACGAGATCGTTCCTGCGCCCGGCATTCGCATCAGCAAAATCAAGAACCTCGAGGACGACATCGCCTTGAGCTTGGCCGCCCTCGGCATCCGCATCATCGCGCCGATTCCTGGAAAAGGGACGATTGGCATCGAGGTGCCCAACTCCAACCCAGACGTGGTGAGCATGCGCACGCTGATTGCCAGTGACAAGTTCCAGAACTCCGACGCGGCCCTGCCCATCGCCTTGGGCAAGACCATCAGCAACGAGACCTACGTCTTCGACATGGCCAAGATGCCTCACCTGCTCATGGCCGGTGCCACGGGACAGGGAAAGTCGGTCGGCTTGAACGCCATGCTCGTCAGCATGCTGTACCGCCGGCATCCGTCGCAGTTGAAGTTTGTCCTGGTGGACCCCAAGAAGGTGGAACTGACGCTGTACAACAAGATCGTCCGCCACTACCTCGCGCAGCTGCCGGACAGCGAGGACGCCATCATCACGGATACGTCGAAGGTGGTGAGCACGCTGAACAGCCTGTGCGTGGAGATGGACCAGCGCTACGAACTCCTCAAGCACGCGCAGTGCCGCAACTTGAAGGAGTACAATGCCAAATTCAGCAAGCGCAAGATCATTCCTGGCCTGGCAGACGGCCACCCCGACAACGGCAAGGACCTCCACCGCCTCGGGCACCACTACATGCCGTACATCGTGCTCGTGGTGGACGAATTCGCGGATTTGATCATGACGGCGGGCAAGGAAGTGGAGACACCGATTGCGCGTTTGGCCCAGCTCGCCCGTGCGATTGGGATTCACCTCATCATTGCCACGCAGCGTCCTTCGGTGAACATCATCACGGGAACCATCAAGGCGAACTTCCCCGCCCGTGTGGCCTTCCGCGTGACGTCCAAGATCGACTCCCGCACCATCCT
>JBMZAL010000267.1:0-1873 GCA_049611325.1 Flavobacteriales bacterium | reverse complement strand
TAGTTCTTGAGATTGCACCGTACGCTCAGGGTGTATGTATTCACGATGTGATCCCATCGCAAGGTTGACGCCGTGTCACCTGCGAAATAGTAGCTCCCCCTAACAAGCATGTTGTGCCATCTCTCGGTCTGAAACAATGGATGATCGGATTCGATCGGTGTTTCCCACACCTCACCCATCAGCCCACGGAGTATGTTGATGTGTTGTCCTTCCTTGATTGCTGCGTTATAATGAAACTCTGTATACATTCCCATATCATTCCTTTCGAGCGGGGTTAGTGAATGTGGCGACACCCCGCTAAGGGTGCCGCCGGACGCGGGGTGTACCGTCCCGCTAGACCCGGCGCAGGCTGCTGCCCCCATGTGGGCAGGCTGGCCGGGGGATTATGTCTTGCCTGACTTTCGCTCATCTGCACACTTTTTCTTGTGGCATTCCAAGCACAACACCTGCAAGTTCTCTGCCTCGCAGAACATCTTAGCAATCGTTTCATCCCACGTCAAGTGGGTGCCTATCGGTTCTATGTGATCGGTGAACACATTGTTCTTCCGCTTGCCGTCCACCCTAACCGACGCTGGCGTGGGGTGGGGGTCTGTCCCGTAGCCAGCACACATGTAGACGCCACGCTCAATCCTCGCGGCTTTCTTGGTGGCCTGGTTCGGCCCCCACCTCATCCACCCCCCTCGCAGCAGGGACCGGATGAAGCTCCTGTAACGGGCCTCCGTCCACTCGCCGCCGCATCTTGTCTTAGGAGCCTTCGCCATCAAGCCAGTCCTTTCCGTCGCCTGACATTCCCCTTGCCTCGATACGCTTGGCGTGGGCTTCAATCCTAGCGTTGCGTTCGCCGAGACGCCTGATCTTCTTCGCCTCCACCACCTCCACCTGGGCCGCAATCTCTTGCTTGTAGCTGATGGTGTCCGGGGACGCACCCTTGCCGGTACGCACTCTCTCTTGGTGGGCGTTGCACGGGCGGCACAGGCCACCGGCACGCTCACGCCTTGACTTGGAGTAGTCGGTGAGGGGCTTCCACATGCGGCAGAATCCACATCGCTTCTCGTCTCCGCGAAACGAATCGCCCTGCTTGACTGGTGGCAGCATGTCCTCAACGTGCAGGTACATACCATCCTTCATCCCGTTCACCTTGCCGGTCTTGACCCAGTAGTGAACGGTGGGGTTGGTGACGCCGTACTTGCGGGCGTAGTCGTTGGCCGGGATCATGCCGGGGAACGCTGGCTTGACTTTACATCTCATCACGCCACCTCCGCGAGATCACGGAGGATGAGGTCGTGTTCACGCACCACCCAGCCAAGCACCACACTACGCTCAGCGTAGCCGCTGCCCGCCCCGTACTTCTCATGCTCAATGATGAGCGTGCGGACGCCACGGTGCATGAGGGAGCGGTCAACGAGGTCGCTGTGGGCGGGGAAGTGGAGGGCGTCGAGCAGCACCTCGACCACGTCCACCCACATCGTCGGGTCGGTGGGCATCTCCTTCTGGAGAATGGATCGCTCGGCAAGGTCGAACAGACCCTTGACGACGCGGACGCGGTCGCCGAACTCCGCCTTCCATCGGTGCCAGAGGTCGTGGCACTCGCGGTGTTCTTTGTTGGTCAGGATGAGGGGTTTGCTGAGAATCATTTGGCTGCTCCAACTTGTTTACGTCGAACTTGAGCCATCCGCGTGACTCCATCTAAAAGCTCTGTTGTGTATCCACCCTTCGGCGGTTTAATCACTCCCTCACTGTCCGTCTTGCCGAACACCTCGTCCATCGCCAACACAGCAACCTCGGAGTCGTTTAGGTGCGGCACTTCTCGCAGGGCCGCAATGACCCGCCCCTCCACTCGGTTCCACTGCTTGTCGTTCATATCTTTGATTGG
>JBMZAL010000266.1:0-1878 GCA_049611325.1 Flavobacteriales bacterium | reverse complement strand
CTGGGCCCAAAGCCATGCCGGCATTGCCTGCCACCCCGAGGTATCCCAGGGCCTCTCCCCTTCTTTGGGCGGGGACGATGTCCGTCAAAAATGCGCTGGTGCCTGTGGGGCGGAAGCCCGTCGACAAGCCGTGAAACAGCCGCACCACCAAAAAGCCCGTCACCGCCATGGCCACATTGTCCATGCGCGCCACGCCGATGTACGCGAACCCCGCCAAGGCCGTGACGGCAGTGCCAAAAAGCATCACCGGCTTTCGTCCCGCCCGATCCGCCATGCGCCCCGACACAAAGCGACTGAAGAACGCGCCGATGGTGAACAACGCCACAATCCAACCGATGAGATGGTGTGCACCCATTTGGGCCAAATAGCCAGGCAGCTCGGGCAACAGCATGCCAAAACTGGCCATGAACAACACGGTCCCTGTGCAGAGCAACCAAAAGGTTTGGGTGAATAGTGGCGTTTCCAAGGTCGCGAAGGTAGTCCGCGACCTCGTCCCTACCTTTCAGTCATGGCACGGCAGTATCCCACGAAAGTATTGATCGCTTGGGGCGAAGCCATTTCGGGAAATGCCGAGCTCCGAGACTGGCTTTTGGGCCACGGCTATCCCGAGCTTGGCCTCTTTGTGCATGCGATGCACAACCAATCCGAGGCGCGGACGTGGCTCATCAACGAAGGGTTTCCGGAGTTGATGGCGCTGTGTGGCGGCGCTGAGGGCGACCCGCGCGCCGTGCAATGGTTGCGCAACCACGGCCATCCTGTGCTCGCGTTGATGGCCTTGGCCGCGGACAACGACGACGATGCCATGCGGGAACTGATTCAAGGTCACGACCGAATCTGGGCCAACCTGGCGTTGAAAATTCGATCCATCAAAAACGGCATCGAAGAGCGTCACAACGACTGGCACAGCTTTGGCCGAGACTGACGGATTCAGGAGGGTGTGGAGAACGTCAAGCTGCTGAGGGATTCCGGCGCCAGCCACTCGTTGGCCACCGCCAACAAGTCGGAGGCCTGGAGCGCTTCAATCGCTTGAACCAGGGAATCCAAGGTCTCCACACGGTCGTACATCAAATACGTCTTGGCAAGGCCTGAAAGCACCGTGGCTCCATGCTCGTGGCCCAAGGCGATTTGACCCAACAGTTGCTGCTTGGCATCGTGAAGCTGACGGGTGCCCAAGGCTTTGGTCCGGATGACGTCCAGTTCCTTTCGGACCAAGCGCTCGACCCGCTTGTGGAAGCGAGCGTCGGTACCGAAGTACACATTGAACACCCCCGTGTCTTGGTACACCACGTGGTTGGCCTCGATGTGGTACGCCATCCCGTGCTTCTCTCGAATGTTGAGGTTCAACCTGCAATTCATGGCTGGACCGCCCAACAGGTTGGCCAACACCGTCATCGCCAGCTTGTCCTTGCTGTTGCCCCCCGGCGCCACGCATCCTGTGATGTGGTGAACTTGGTGGATGCCCTTGGGCCGCGTTTGCGCAAACACGTCTGCAGGCTTTGGCGCGACGCGGCCGGCATCGGCCGACTTGGGCCCCGAAGAAAAGGCTCCGAAGTGTCGTTCCGCCCACTTCAAGACGGCCTCCCAAGTGACCGCCCCCACCACACCGAGAACCATGTTGTCGGGTCGGTAGTGGCGTGACACGAAGCCTTGAACCTGCTTCCGCGTCAACCGCTTCACACTTTCCGCATCGCCCAAAATCGGTGCCGCCAGTGCATGCCCCTGGTACAGTCCTGCTTCGAAGGACTCAAAAATCACATCGCCTGGCTGGTCCTGAACGCCCGCAATTTCATCGAGGATGACATCCCGCTCCTTGTCCATCTCCACTTCGGGAAACACACTTTGAAACGCGATGTCCGCCAACAACTCAAGGGCGCGCTC
>JBMZAL010000265.1:252-1898 GCA_049611325.1 Flavobacteriales bacterium | reverse complement strand
GTCATCACCGCAGATGCCCAGAGACACCGTAGATGCCAAGGCAAGCAATTCTCCCAGCAAACCTGTTGGGTCAGAAAGGCCTCCGAGGGTCAAGGGCGCTGAACCATCACCGACAACCACACCGTTGATGCTCACGTTGGGGTTCACACCACCTGTCGCTTCACAACCGCCGGCCAAGGCCTCGAATGGCGTGCCCGTGAGGGTCAAGCCCACCAACCAAACGTCGGTCTCACCGGTTGGGATGGTCGTGGTTTCGAGGTAGTCGCAAGAACCGTCGTCTTGGGTTGCAGCATCGTCGTAGTTGCAGGCTGCAGCGTCCGTACATCCGTCCACTTCAGCATCGTCGCATACGCCGTTGCCATCCGCATCCGCCGCGCAGTCACCACCACACACGCCCAAGGCGTCGAGTTGGTTGCCGTCACAGTCGCAGTCGCCTGCGGGGATGCCGTCACCGCCGCACACACCGCACTCGTCTTCTTGGAGACAAGAACCGTCATCCACAGTCGCATCTGCATTGTAGTTGCACGCTGTGGCGTCTGTGCAGCCTGGAACGTCGTACTCACATGAGCCGTCGTCGTACTGTGCAGTCTCGTCGTAGTTCACAGCAGATGCGTCTGTACAGCCGCAGGCAGGACCTGCGTCTCCACCACCGCCGAAGGTGCCTGCGCCGTCAAAGGCAATGCTGACCTGTTGTTGGTCTGCGCCCACGCCGAGTGGGAAGACCTGGAAGTTGACCTGACCCGAGATGTCACCGGATGTGGTGACCTGCATCACCAACACTTGGAGGTTGGCGTCAGGCAATCCGTTGGCCGCCGTGTTGAGCACGTACCAAGAAGCGCCCGTGAGGGTGGTGCTCTCAAGGTTGGTGGCTCCAGGAGTCAAGAAGTAAGGCGTAATCGCCTGAGTGGCATCCTCCACAATCGAAGGATCGGCGGCGCCTGCGATGCCTGAAGTGGACGCGGGACCGGTCAAGCCAATCGTGGCGTACGTGTCGTCCGCCAAGTCTGGGAACACAGGCAAGAACGCAGGGTTGATGCCTGAAGCGTTCCAAGAGCTGTTGAACGGGCTGTTGAATGCGCCACCTGGCGTGTTCACAAGCAAGCTCGCTTGGTCGTTGCCAAACACCGCACTCATGCGGTCCGTGGCGTCCTGCATCTGGACGTAGAAGCGGTACACCGTCCCTCCTGCTCCAACGGCAGGAGAAGCCTCCACAACAAGTGGGTAAGCCACGCCGGCGCCTCCGCCACCGCCACATGAGCAGTAGTCGCATGAGCCGTCGTCTTCAGTCGCTGCAGAATCGTAGTTGCAAGCAGCGTCGTCCGTGCAACCCGCAATCTCTGCATCGTCGCAGATGCCGTTGCCGTTGGCGTCGGCCTCACAAGGACCGCCGCACTCGCCAAGGGCGTCGAGCTGGTTGCCGTCGCAGTCGCAGTCGCCAGCTGGGATGTCAGAACAGCCGCAGTCGTAAATCGCTCCAGGACCGTTGCAGATGCCGCAGTCGTCAAGCTCGCCAACACACTCATCGACGTCGTCGCAGATGCCGTCCATGTCGGCGTCGGCCTCACAAGGACCGCCGCATTCGCCAAGGGCGTCGAGCTGGTTGCCGTCGCAGTCGCAGTCGCCAGCTGGGATGTCAGAACAGCCGC
>JBMZAL010000265.1:0-242 GCA_049611325.1 Flavobacteriales bacterium | reverse complement strand
TCGCAATCGAGGTCGGCGCATGAGCCGTCATCTGTGTTGGCGTCCGCGTCATAGTTGCATGCCGCTTCATCCGTGCAACCGAGCACTTCAAATTCGCAAGAACCGTCGTCGTATTCCGCTGAAGCGTCGTAGTTCACAGCGGATGGGTTTGTGCAACCGCAAGCGTTGCCGCCACCGCCGCCACCAAACGTACCTGCTCCATCAAACTCAACGCTGATTTGCTCTTGGTCTGCACCAACGCC
>JBMZAL010000264.1:0-1899 GCA_049611325.1 Flavobacteriales bacterium | reverse complement strand
TCCACAATGTCCAGGCTCAATCCGTAATTGACCATGTACGAGCCGAGCGCCACCTCTGCCCCGACGTACACGAAAATGCCAAGCGCCCCAAACAAAAGCTTTTTGTTTTGCAGGACCTGTCCATAGGTGGTGGTGGTTTGGCTGTCCCCGCCCAAAATTTTGGGCAAGGTGATGGCTCCGACCACACCTGCAAGCGCGAAGAACCCCAGGGCCAGCACGACAAAGGGCACTTGAACCGCGGACGCCTCGCTCGCGTAATAGGCCAAGCGATCGGCCTCACTGAGGGCGCGAATGGCCTCGCTGGAGAGGATTTGGTCTCCCAACAGAAAGCTTGCCGCAACGACGGGTGCGAGTGTGGTCCCGAAGGAGTTGAAGGCCTGCGCCAAATTCAGCCTTGCAGAAGCAGATTCTTGCGGCCCCAGCACACTGATGTAAGGGTTGGCCGCCACTTGCAGGATGGTGATGCCGCCTGCCACCACAAACAGGGCGAGCAAAAACAGCGGGTACATCCGTGTTGCAGCGGCGGGATAAAACAGGAGACATCCCAAACCCGCCGTCGCAAGTCCCACCAAAATGCCGCGTTGGTAGCCCATTCGCGCAATCAAGTTGCCCCCCGGGATGGACAACAGTCCATAGGCCGCAAACCATGCAAACTGAACGAGTCCTGCCTGCAAAAAAGTCAGCTCAAACACCTCCTTCAATCGAGGAATCAGGGCATCTACGAGAACCGTGATGAAGCCCCACATGAAAAACAGGGAGGTCACAGCCACGAACGCGCCGCGCAGGGAGCGGCCAGTTTGAGAAGAAGTCATGGGAAGGTGTTTAGCGCATCAAGTGGACGAACCCTCGGAATTCCTGGGCATCCGTGTCAAAACCTGAGGCCTTGATGATCCAATGGTACACGCCGTTGGGTGCGAAGTGGGTGCCGCCATTGACGTCACCAATCCAAGCCTCCTCCAAGTCGGTGCTGTTGTACACCAGCTCACCCCAGCGGTTGTAGATCCAAATCTCGAAGAGTCGAATCTGACGTCCTGTGATTTCCAGAGCGTCGTTGAGTCCATCGTTGTCTGGCGTGAACGCCGTGGGGATGTAGAAGAGTACATCTCCGTACACATCGACAATGGCCACGTCGGTGCAACCGATGTCGGTCGTCACATCCACCTGCGCTTGGTATGTGGACAAGCCGTCGTAGACGTGAATGGGGGCACGCTCGTAGGCATATTGACCGTCGCCAAAGTCCCACTGGTAGAAGTACGCGCCTTCGTAAGGCTCCGCGGGGTCGACCAAGACGTCAAACGCATAGGAATCGTCACCCAAACTTTCCCGCAGGATGGTGGCCTTCACGGTTTGGACATCCACCTGCGTAGAGGCAAATTCAGCGTAGTCGCAATTGTCCACGACGACCACTTCGTACTCGGTGCTCACCTCAGGATCCACCAAGTGCACCAATTCTTCGTCGTTGAAGTCGTCCCATTGCACTTGGTAAGGGGGCTGCCCCCCGACAATGTCCAATTCCATGTATGTTGACGCCCCGTTGCAAAGCAGCGTGTCGTTGGGCATGGTCAATTCGAGTTGGTCGTACGGCACTTCAAACAACCCCTGCAAGTACAACTCCCGCTCACATCCGTCTTCCAGGTACACTTCCATCAAGGACGAATTCAGCGCCCCGTAGGTCACGCATTGTTCGTCGCCAAAATCCACGCCATTGATGGACCAGTTGTACGTCACTGGAGGATACGCATACGCCGGGTCTTGGATGAGTTCGATGCAGACTTCCGCAGTCTCATCGCAAGGAACCGTAACCACATCTGGCATCGTCGCCTCGAAGGGAGGCGTGTCGTAAATGATGATGGTGATTTCACTTTCAATGGTGCCACTCACCACCTTCAAATTCAAGGT
>JBMZAL010000263.1:0-1917 GCA_049611325.1 Flavobacteriales bacterium | reverse complement strand
CGCGAGCAAGGTCATCGTGCTTCTCACCGACGGTGAAAACAACGCCGGGCAAATCGAGCCCATGGATGCCGCCCAGCTCGCCAAGCTCAACAAAATCCGCGTCTACACCATCGGGGTGGGCACCGTGGGCAAGGCCAAAAGCCCCGTCGCCATTCTGCCCAACGGCCAGTACAAGTACGATTGGGTCGACGTCCGCATCGACGAGGACGTGCTCCAAGGCATGGCCTCCCTGACCGGGGCTCGCTACTTCCGCGCCACCAACGCGGACAAGCTGAAGGAGATCTACCGCGAAATCGACACCTTGGAGAAGACCGAATTCAACGTCTTGAAATACCAGCGGAAATCCGAAGCATCTGCGGGTTGGATCCTCATGGCGTTCGTGTCCCTCATGCTGGAGTTTCTCATGCGTACCACCCTGTTCAAATCTGTGGCGGAATGAAAACATGGGCTTCTCTTCGACCCGTTTTGGGGCTGCTTCTGTTTTTGGAACTCCTCCTCTGGATGGCCGTGCTGGCAGGATGGTTCACCGCCACGGCACTCGTCCCCAGCCTGACCCTGCACCGCATGGAGTTGGCCCCGATCCTGATGGTCACCGCGCTGCTCACCCTGTTGATGTTGGGCCACCTTCGCTGGCGGCACAAGGTGATTCGGTCCCTGGCCGACGCTGGACAGCTCGACAGCGTGCTGCCGGGATACCGCATGTTTGTCCCCGCCTGGAAGTTCTTCCTCCTGCGCATGGCGCTTGCCTTCCTCGTCATCGCATGGCTTGACCCCAAAATGGGAAGTCGCCTGCAAGAAGTGGAATCCGAAGGCGTCGACATGATGGTCGCCTTGGACGTCAGCAACAGCATGATGACCGAGGATGTGGGAATGGCGCGGCTGGATTTGGCCAAACGCACCATCAAGCGCCTCGCAGCCTCCACCTCAGGCGACCGACTCGGTCTCGTGGTCTTTGCTGGGGAAGCCTACGTGCAGTGCCCCCTCACTACAGACGTGGACGCCCTCGACTTGTTCTTGGAATCGGTCAATCCAGGCATGGTTCCCACGCAAGGAACGGCCGTGGGGCGTGCGGTGGAAGCCTGCTGGCAAGGATTCGATGACGGCAGCGAAGCCTCCCGCGTGGTGGTGGTCTTGACCGACGGAGAAAACCACGAAGACGACGTGGTGGCCGCATCTCGCACCGTCAACCAGGACGGAGGCTCCCTGCACTACATCGGGGTGGCCACCTTGGACGGCGCCCCCATCCCCGCCTTCGATTCACGCGGGCGCCCTTCCGGATTCCGCACCGACGCGTCGGGCCAGCCCGTGGTCTCTCGATTGGACGAGGCCACCCTGCTCGAGGCCGCTCAGGCTGGCGGGGGAACTTACACCAGGGCCTCTTCCGGCTTTGTGGAGCTGTCGCCCATCCTGCAATTCAAGGATGACCTCGAGCAAGCACGCATCTCCTCTGTGAGCTACGTCGATTACGAGCACCTCTTGATGCCTTGGCTCATTGCCGCCGTCCTGCTTTTGCTCTTGGAAATGGTGATCCCCAAGCGTCCCAAACGGCGCTCCCGCGCGGCCCTTACGACGCTCGCCATGGCGATGCTTGGCCCCCAAGCCCTCATCGCGCAGTCAGACACCAAGGCCAAAATGGTCGAAGGCACCGACGCCTTCCGCGCCAACCAATTTGAAGAAGCCGCCTCGCGGTTTGGAGAAGCGGCGATGGACGAACAAGCCGCCGCCAAAGCGCTGTACAACCAAGGGTGTGCTTTGCTCTCTTCTGGCGATGCCGAATCAGCTTCGGCCGCGTTTGAGCGTGCGTTGAGCCAGACGGAAGACGACAACTTCCGTGCGCAAGCCCATTACAACGCCTCGCTGAGTGCCCTCATGCAGGGGGACGCCGACAAGGCCGTGGAGCATGCCAAATCGTCGCTT
>JBMZAL010000262.1:0-1933 GCA_049611325.1 Flavobacteriales bacterium | reverse complement strand
TCTACGAAGCAGGAAAGAAAGGCGCGACCAAAGAAGAGCGCAAGACCCGCTTCTCAGAATTGAAGGAAGCGTTCATGGCCACCATGAGCGACGAAGAGAAAGAAGAAAAGGGTGGGTTGGCCAGCGACTACATCAAGTCGGCGCAAAAGAAGGCAATTCGCGACCTGATCTTGAACGAAGGTCTTCGCCTTGACGGACGGAAGACCACGGAGATCCGTCCCATCTGGACGGAAGTGGATTACCTCCCGGGTTGCCACGGTTCCTCCATCTTCACTCGTGGAGAGACCCAAAGTTTGACCACATTGACGTTGGGCACCAAGCTCGACGAGCAACTCATCGATGGCGCCTTGGTTCGCAAGACAGAAAAGTTCTTGCTGCACTACAACTTCCCCCCATTCAGTACAGGGGAAGAGCGTCCCTTGCGCGGCACAAGCCGTCGTGAGGTCGGCCACGGAAACCTTGCGTTGCGTGCGTTGAAGCCTGTCCTTCCTCCCGTGGAAGAGTGCCCTTACACGATACGCTTGGTGAGTGAAATCTTGGAATCCAACGGTTCTTCATCCATGGCCACAGTGTGCGCAGGCACACTCGCGTTGATGGATGGCGGCATCAACATCAAGGCGCCGGTCTCCGGCATTGCCATGGGTCTCATCACCGACCAAGAATCCGGCAAGTACGCCATCCTCTCTGACATCCTTGGCGACGAGGACCACTTGGGAGACATGGACTTCAAAGTCACCGGAACTGCGGAAGGCATCACGGCCTGCCAAATGGACATCAAGATCAAAGGATTGAGCTTTGACCAATTGCGCGAAGCACTGGAGCAGGCCCGCGAAGGCCGCCACCACATTCGCAAGGCGATGCTTACGGAGCTCTCCGAGCCACGTGACGACTACAAAGATCACGCCCCACGTATTGTGGGCTTGGAAGTTCCTGGCGACAGCATTGGTGCCATCATCGGCCCAGGCGGAAAGATCATCCAAGAGATTCAAGCAGACACCAACACCACCATCAGCATCGAAGATGTGGACGGCAAGGGCATGGTGGAGATTGCCGCGTCAGACAAAGCTGCGATCGAAGCAGCATTGACCCGCATCAAGCAAATCGCCTTCCCACCCACAGTGGAGATTGGCGAGGAGTACGAAGGCAAAGTGAAGACCATCATGCCATACGGTGCGTTCGTAGAGGTGCTGCCAGGCATCGACGGCTTGTTGCACGTCAGCGAATTGGATTGGAAGCGCGTCGAAAACGTGGAAGACATTCTGAAGGAAGGAGAGTTGGTCAAGTTCAAGGTGGTCGGTCGCGACCCCAAGACGGGCAAGATCAAGCTCAGCCGCAAGGTCCTTCTCCCCAAGCCAGAGGGCTACGTGGAGCGTCCCCCACGCGGAGACCGTGGAGACCGTCCCCGTCGTGACCGTGGCGACCGCCAACGTCGCGACCGAGGACCACGTCCTGACGCCAACGGATGATCACAAAATCCGGAGGTTGTAAACCTTTTTGGAGTTTGTTCCGTTGAATTTGTATTGAACCTTTTGAATTGCACCCATGAGGCAGCTAAAAATCACCAAGCAAGTCACCAACAGGGAAACCGCTTCTCTGGACAAGTACCTTCAGGAAATCGGTCGTGTGGACCTGATTACCGCAGAGGAAGAGGTGGAACTCGCTCGGAAAATCAAGGCTGGGGACCAAAACGCGTTGGAAAAGCTCACCAAAGCCAACCTCCGCTTCGTGGTCTCTGTGTCCAAGCAATACCAAAACCAAGGTTTGTCTTTGCCTGACTTGATCAACGAGGGCAACCTTGGCTTGATCAAGGCCGCTCAACGTTTTGACGAGACGCGTGGCTTCAAATTCATCTCTTACGCCGTGTGGTGGATTCGTCAATCCATCCTCCAAGCGTTGGCAGAACAAAGCCGCATCGTTCGCCTGCCCCTGAACA
>JBMZAL010000261.1:0-1947 GCA_049611325.1 Flavobacteriales bacterium | reverse complement strand
GGTGAGCGGCTTGTTCAGAAAGCCCCACACATCGGCACACACCGTGTGCAAGTCGTCGCTTCCCAACTGGCTCGCCTGCTGCATCGCGAAGCGACACGCCTTGGGCGCCCGCTCCACGGCAGTCACAGCACCTGCGCCACGACTCAAAAACTCGAGGGACACCATGCCGGTTCCCGCAAACAAGTCAAGCACCTGGGCCCCTTCCAAGTCGACGCGCGACGACAGCAAATTGAACAACCCCTCGCGCCCAAAATCCGTGGTGGGACGACCTTGAAACCCCTTGAGTTCCGGCAACCGACGTCCGCGCCAAGCTCCTCCTGTTATCCGCATGACTCCATGGTTTGAAACAAGGCCGACCACGTCGAAGAAGGGCGTTCCACAGAACCGACTTCTGCGGGACTGACCTCCATGAATCGGGACCACCCTTGGGTCAGTGCTTCCTCGCCGGACCAACGCACGCGGCATTGTTGCGGCTCCATGCCCCCTCGGTGGGCGGCATTCACCATGGCGTACAACGCATCCTCCGCCGTGCAGCCGCATGCCAAGTGGTGCACCCACTGCAGCGATTCGCCTGCCGTGGCTGCCATGACCGCTCCTGATTCTCGCAGGTCCACCCGAAACGACCACCCGTCGCAGGGCGCCTCGCGGTGCCATTGAACGGCGTCGTGAATCAGGGCGTGAACCAAGGGACGGTGCTGGGCTTGGGGGAACATGCTGTGGACGGCCTCGGCCCAGACAGAATCGCCTTCCACGGCCAACCAAGGCCTGTCCTCGAAGGCATCCAGCAGGTGGCTGTGCAGGCGTGCATTGGACCCGAGGGGGCCGTGATGGATGTGATGGAGTGGCGCGAGATGCGCTGCAGTGACGTCGTTGGGCAGCACGGCGGACGGAACGACGGTGGCGGGCTTGGCCCATTCGGCGTGGATCACCTCGGCCCCAATGCCCACTTGATGACGGAGCGCGCGAAGCACCTCCACCACCATGTCGGGATTCGAAATTTCTCTGCGGTTCACTTCATGGGCCTGTCCCGTGGTCCAGATTAACCACGGCGCATCCCACACAAGCGAAAGTCGGCCCATCGCCGAATCAGTTGCGCCAGTTTCCGTCGCGGTGCGCCTCTGCCAAGGAACCGAAGCGAAGGGTGTCCTTCTTCACTTTCTCACGGCCAAAGGGCGTGGGGTCTTGCACCAAGATGGTGGGTTGCCACACGCGGCCCACTTCGACGGCACCCGTCTTCATGACAAAGCGTTCCCCGGTGTAGGGATTGAACGGCAAGGAGTCCAAGCTCACTTGAGGCAGGCGTTGGGCCGTACGGGCTTCCGGGGTGAAGTTTTCATCGTAGAACGAAGTGTACAAGGTGTCTCGCACTTTGTACGGGCTCATGTCCTCCATGATCAAGTCCAAAAGGCCTTCCTCGGTCATGTCTTTCTCCTCCGCAATCAACGCAATGTCTGCACGCTTGATCACATAGCCTTCTTCGCGGCTTTGGGCTTCAGGCAAGGTGTCGTGGAAAGAGCCCATGTTGAATTCCACCGGCACCACAGGGGCCTGGACAAAACGCAACAAGCTGTCAAACGTCTCTGCAAACGTGCCGTACACCGCCAAGTGCGACTCCTGTGCGGAACGGATGTCCTTCAGGCGTTGGATGGTGGTGGCGTTGACCGCCTTTTGGGTGGCTTGGAACTCGATTTCCTCATCCACCGAGTAGAACACGGAATAGGCCAGCGCCGCGGCACCAATAACACCCACCGCGAGCACCGCCTTGTACACCTGCTGGTTCAATTTCTCCAACACCACGGGCATGGCCACGACCCCCACCGCGATCATCGCGAGTGAAGCGTAGAGCATCGCCACTGGTTGGCTTTCCAGAGCATCGCCACTCAAGTACTTGGACAAAAAGCCGAAGCCTCCGAGGAACAGCAAGATGCTGATGACGTACTTGTTGAT